>JAFUQW010000001.1 GCA_017472115.1 Bacteroidales bacterium
TGCGGTATCTGGATCTTTTTGTTGAATGTAGTACATTCGGGGATTTGGAATCAGTACACTGCGAAAATTTCAGTACATTTTCAGTACACTTTTGAGGGTGAGAAAAACAAAAACCCCTCTAGAAGCGTGTCTAGAGGGGTTGAGTGAGGTGCCTAGCGGAATCGAACCGCTGTAGCAGGTTTTGCAGACCTGTGCCTAACCGCTCGGCCAAAGCACCGTTTTTCCTTTTGGGACTGCAAATATAGGGACTTTTATTCGATTTGCAAAATATATTTGCCCAAATTGTCCCAAACTTTACTTACCGCAGACTTCCATCAGCTGAGGCTTGAGGACTGAGGTCCAGAGCAGGTAGCCTTCACGGTTGATGTGGAGGTCATCTGACTCGAAGAGTGCCGGATTGATATCACCGTCCGGAAGCAGAAGCGTTGCGTTCACATCAACGAATGTCACCTGAGGGCTGGTCGAAGCATAGTCGGCCATCACGTCATTGACAAGCTTCTGAGTGTCACGCATGAAGGCGCGGAGTCCTGAATATTTCCATGAAAGGAAGAATACCGGAACGCCTGGATAATCCTTTTCCAACCTATTGAAGAGAAGCCTGTAATGATCCAGTACGCCGGACACGGACAGGTCCACTTCATTTCCGCAGATGTCATTGTCGCAGAAGATCACGAAAGCCTTCGGACGATACTGAGCCATCAGTTTCTCGTAGTTCACCAGTATGTCACGGACGGTAGCGCCACCATATCCACGGTTTACAACACTGAGCGGAGCCATCATCTCATCGAGTCCATTCCACAGTCTGATTGAAGAGCTTCCGAAAAATACCACATCAAGTTCCTTGCGAGGATCTGCAG
The DNA here is from genome assembly GCA_017472115.1 of Bacteroidales bacterium. The sequence goes on from JAFUQW010000001.1 coordinate 858, forward strand.
CAGCCTTCGCTGCAAGCTCATCGACATCAGCGGCATAGCGATGAAGCCATTCTGCATCCCAGCTTCCGGAAACAGGGACATTACCATTGATTGAAACACTCACGGAATCTTCTGTCACAGCATATCCTGCAACTGAAGAATCCTCACGTACATTGACGCAAGACACTGCTGACAAAAGCAGTATAAAAGAAATCAGATGATTATTCGACATAAAGCAACAAACCTTTAAGATATTCTCCTTCCGGATGATAGATATTTACCGAATGGTCACATGGCTGGTTCAGACGGTCAAGAATCCTCACACTGCGGCCGCATTGAGCAGCAGCCGAAAAGACTGCAAGCGCGAAGGCTTCCTTATCGACAACCTGAGAGCAGCTGTATGTAAACACGAGCCCCCCGGGCGCCACCTTGGCTATCGCCGCTGCATTAAGACGCTGGTAGGCACGAAGAGCGTTCTTGAGCGCTCCCCTATGCTTGGCAAATGCAGGCGGATCCACAATCATCAGGTCGTATTTTCCTTCCGGCGAGTTCTTGAGATAGTCTATCGCATCGCAGCACAGGCTGGTGTGACGCGACTCGTCAAAGCCGTTGAGTGCCACATTTCTGTCAACCATCATCATGGCCTTCTTCGAACTGTCAACCGAATCGACATGAACGGCACCGTTGGCTAAGGCATAGATTGAAAATCCTCCGGTATAGCAGAAGAGGTTCAAGACATTACGACCGCGGGAAAGGCTCCCTACAAGGGCTCTGTTATCCCTCTGGTCAAGGAAAAAGCCCGTCTTCTGACCCTCTGTCCAGTTGACCATGAACTTATGTCCGTTTTCAAGCACGACCTGCTCATCGTCATTGAAATCATCGCGACGATACATATATCCGTCAATCAGCTCAAGACCGGCTTTGAAAGGAGCTGTGCCCGAACTCTTGTCATAAACGGCCTTGAGTACAGGACCATATACCTTCTGAAGTGCTTCACTGATCTGCTTCTTCGCACGGAACATGCCAACCGAATGGGCCTGCATCACGCAGACACCGTCGTAATAATCTATGATAAGTCCGGGAAGATTGTCTCCTTCGCCATGAACAAGACGGTAACAATTGGTCTGTCCCGCAGTTTCCGAATGAAGACCGCAGGTGACCCTCACCTGAAGGGCACGAGCAATCATGACCTCCCAGAAATCCTGAGAAAGCGCAGACTCGTCAAAGCTCAACACACGGACTGCGATAGAACCGATCTGATAATGCCCGTATGCCAGCACACTTCCGTCTGAAGCATGCACAGACACAAGATCTCCTTCGGATGGATTTCCCTGTATCTCAGCTATCGCACCGGAAAACACCCACGGATGGTACCTGCGCAGAGAATCTTCCCTGCCTCTTCTCAATATAACTTTTATCATAATGTCTCTTCTTTTAAAGGATTCTTTTCGGAAGCCATAAGCCGGAGATACATTTCCCTGCACACCCATGCATCAGTAGCTGCATATCTGCACTGTGACTCGGAAAGTGTCTCGGCCTCCCAGTTGGAGAGCTGCTGTGTCTTTGAGATCCTTATCCCCAATATTATGGCAGCCATCTTCTTCACACTCTTGTCCCTGATTCCCCATTCGCAAACTATCTTCTGAAGATCTACGAATGAGGCAGGCTTGAATTCCTGATGTTTCTGAAGGCCGCGGATATCATCGTGGATCGCCGCACCTACCTTAAGAACCTTGGGATTTGCAAGGAGACTGCACAGACGACGGTGCATGCCCATCTTGTTTATTCTGAACAGAAAAGCCTTTTCAGGTCCGGAAAGCTGCAGCAGAGCCACGCCATACCTGGGTTGGTTAGGCGTAAAAGTCGGCCTGGTCTCCGTATCAAAGCCGATTATCTTCTGAGAGCGAAGATAAGCAATGGCTCTGTTAAACTCGGCTCCGACACTGTCGATCACATGAATCTTCCCCGGGAAAGAGTCATATTCAAGCTTTTCGATCTGTTCAGGCTTTATACTTTCAATAAACATATTCTCAATCACTAAAAGAACAGGAGTTCCCTGTATTTCGGCAGAGGCCACATCTCATCATCGATCAGCATTTCAAGATTATCGGCATTTCTGCGGACAGAATCCATCATGCTCTTGACTTCACGAGAATACACCTTTGCTCTTACGGCAATATCTTCTATCCTGTTGGCCTTCTTACGCGCCTCCACAAGACTCTCGACATCAGCCGACACGCAATTAATATATTCTGAAATCTTTTTCAATGTCACTATCTCAGACGCGCAATATCCGGAATAGTCATCTCCGAAGATCTCTTTCAGTCCCTTGACATTCTCTATCAACGTATTCTGATACTTCACTGCGGCTGGAATCACGTGATTCAGACATATATCACCTATGACCCGTGCCTCTATCTGAAGCTTCTTTACGTAAGTTTCGTTAAGTATCTCGAATCTGGCTTCCACCTCATTCGGAGCCAGGACTCCGAGACCGGCAAACAGATCCACAGTCTGCCTTTCATGATATACTTCGTATGAATCCGGAACATTCTCAATGGCACGCAGACCTCTCCTGTGAGCTTCCTCCACCCATTCACGGCTATATCCGTTTCCTTCGAACATTATATCCTTGGCTTCGGTAATGAAACGCCTGACGACCTTCATCACTGCCGAAGATCGTTCTTCACCGGCAGCTTCAAGCACATCCACTTCTGCCCGGAATTCATTCAGGCTCTCTGCAACGGCAGAATTCAGGACAAACACGGCCGATGCGACATTCTGAGATGCTCCTACAGCACGGAACTCGAATCTGTTTCCTGTAAACGCGAACGGTGAGGTGCGGTTACGGTCCGTGTTATCCGGGAATATCTCCGGGATGGAATTGACAATCTTGATTGACTCCTGAGCAGTCGTGACCTTCTCATCAGCAAGTCCAAGTATCGATTCAAAGACTCTATACAAAGTTGAACCGGAGAACACCGACATTACTGCCGGTGGTGCCTCTCCCCCACCAAGACGATATGAATTGCTCAGTGTGGAAGTAGTTGTCATCATCAGGAAATGATGGCGATGCACAGCCCTCAATACGGAAGCATAGAATGAGAGGAACTGGAGGTTTTTCGTAGGCGTCTTGCCAGGAGAGAGAAGATTGACTCCGGTATCCGTAGTAATCGACCAGTTGCAGTGTTTTCCCGAACCGTTGACGCCATCAAAAGGCTTTTCATGGAATATGACCTTGAGATCATGCTTCTCAGCGACTTTCTGCATGACGATCATCAGCATCATGTTCTGGTCGATGGCCTTGGTCGCTTCACAAAAAAGAGGAGCACATTCGAACTGGTTCGGAGCCACCTCATTATGCCTTGTCTGAAGAAGGATTCCGAGTTTGTAAGCCTCAGTCTCGAAGTCCTTCATGAAATTGCTTACGCGGGAAGGAATGGCACCGAAATAATGGTCCTCGAGCTGCTGGTCCTTGGCCGATGTGTGTCCCACGACTGTCCTTCCGCAAAGCATCAGGTCAGGACGTGCCTTATACAATGCCTCATCGACAAGGAAATACTCCTGCTCTATTCCAAGATTGACATTGACGGCACGCACTGACTCGTCAAAGAGAGAAGCTACCTTCACGGCAGCCTTGTCAAGTGCATGGAGAGATTTCAGATTCGGAACCTTGGTATCAAGTGACTCACCGGTATAAGAAACGAATACCGATGGAATACAGAGAGTCCCGTCCATCAGAAAGACCGGTGAGGATGGATCCCATGCCGAATATCCGCGGGCCTCAAATGTATTTCTCAATCCGCCGGTCGGGAAACTGGACGCATCCGGTTCCTGCTGCACAAGGGCACTTCCGTTGAATTTCTCGAATGCCTGCCCGTCCCTGATTGAGATGAACGCTTCATGCTTTTCTGCAGTGGAATCCGTAAGGGGCTGAAACAGATGAGTATAATGAGTAGCCCCCATCTCTATGGCCCATTTCTTCATTCCTGCCGCGATTTCATCAGAGACACTGAGATCAAGCTTGGCGCCGAACTTAACCGATGCCAAGAGAACTTCATATGCCTGCGCTGAAATATATCCGCGCATCTTTTGGAGATCAAGAACATTCTGTCCGAAATATTCGGATACAGGATGATTTTCCTCATAAAATCTCCGGGCCCTGTGGGCAGATGCCTCATCCAAAGCCCTTTTTCTGAATGTCGCCATAGTCTTGATAGGGTATGATTTGTCAAGTTGGCGCAAAGATAATAAATTAAGTGGAGAGTTTTTAGAATTTCACTATATTTGCGCCGCAAAATAAACGGACATAAATGGCAAAGATTTCAGAAAAAGCGATTCAGATGCCTGCCTCGGCAATCAGAAAACTGGTCCCCCTTGCAGATGCGGCCAAGAGACAAGGCGTAAAGGTCTATCATCTCAATTTAGGACAGCCGGACATACGTTCACCTAAGTGCGCTCTTGATGCTGTCAGAAACTTCAGTCAGGACAATGTTTCGTATTCTCATTCTGCCGGACTGATGGAATTGCGCAAAGGTCTGGTGGAAAAGTATTACAGAAAGATCGGAATCGATATAAGCGTTGATGAGCTGATAGTCACCGTAGCCGGCAGCGAAAGTGTCAATCTCGCTTTGGAAATCACGTGCAATCCTGGTGACGAAGTAATTGTTCTGGAGCCTTTCTACACCAATTACAACACCTTTGCCTTCATGAACGGACTCACGCTGAAAGCTATTCCGACCGACATCAGAAACGGCTTCCAGATACCTCCTGTAGAGGAATTCGAGAAAGCCATCACCGACAGGACAAAGGCAATCCTCGTATGCAATCCCGGCAACCCTACCGGCACGCAGTACTCAAAGGAAAGCATGCTAGCTCTTGGAGAAATAGCTCGCAAGCATGACCTGTTTCTGCTTTCTGACGAGGTATATCGCGAATTCTGCTACACGGACGAGCCTCATTTCTCAGCGATGAACATTCCGGGACTCGAGCAGAACGTCGTACTTATAGATTCTGTTTCAAAGAGATACAATCTTTGCGGAGCACGTGTGGGATGCATCGTATCTCACAACAAGGAAATCATGGCTGCTGCCATGAAATTCGCCCAGGCACGTCTTTGCCCTCCTGTCCTCGGCCAGCATGCGGCAATCGGAGCCTTGGACACTCCTGACGAATATTTTACAGCAGTCAAAGAGGAATACATCAAGCGCAGAGACTTCATGATCGATGGTCTGAACAAGATAGAAGGAGTATATACTCCGCTTCCTATGGGAGCTTTCTATACCATTGCAGAACTTCCCGTCGATGACACAGAGAATTTCGCACGATGGATGCTCGAGACGTTCAGGCTCGACAATGAGACCACTATGGTCACGCCTGCAGCCTCATTCTACAAGACCCCGGGAAAAGGCCTCAATCACGCACGCATAGCATATGTCCTTGAAATTCCCGAGATGGTAAAGGCACTCAGGATTCTTGAGGAAGGTCTGAAGCAGTATCCAGGAAGGATATGATCCTTGGCACAAGCTTTTCATGGATGAACTCCTCTTCCATGAAATGTGTTCCTTCGTACATTTCATAGGAATCTTTTCCAAAATGCTTCTCCCATGTACGGATGCTGACTATTCCGCTGCGTCTGTAATGGTCCCGCGTACCGAAGAATGCATGGAACAGATCAGAACTTCCGGCTGAAACCGTATTCGTAAGAGCAGCCTTGCGATGACTGCCATATTTTCTTAACGTACCGAAGGTGAAATGCAGCTTCTGCCTGTCACCCTCACGGGGACGATAAATCCTGTCGAGCAGCAGAGTGACTCCCGGTATGAGCGCAAGCCATGCAAGCCTGTCGAAAAGCAAAGCAGCATTAAGGGAAGGAGAGACGAACAGATGTGGTACTCCTCTGAGTCTCAAAGCATGCAGAGCCCCCAGAGACTCTCCTATGACTAGGACAGGCTTGACTTCTTCATACCATCCTGCAATCTGACAGGCCGCCTTCTCCGGATCAAAATCATAGGTCCTGACGATAACTTCTGCACATCCCGCAAGGGCATCACGAAGTATGGAAGGAATGCGGGAATCCCCTCCTCCACCCATACCATGTATATATAGTATATCGTTAGCCATAATTCTAATGCAAATTTACAAATAATTGCTATCTTTGCATGAATCGGTTGAAATTAACACAAAACCTAATTTATATGAAACTCAAATTCATTCTCGCAGCGGCTGCCTTCGGAATAGCAGCCCTCGCAGCAGCTCAGGAGGCCCCTGAGTATGAGTTCACCGTAATCAAGGAGAACCCTATCACATCTGTCAAGAATCAGAACCGTTCCGGCACATGCTGGTGCTACTCGGCACTTTCATTCATAGAGTCTGAGATTCTCAGGACAAAGGGACTTGAACTTGACCTCTCAGAAATGTTCGTAGTCGGCAAGTCATACCATGACAGAGCTGTAAAGTATGTAAGACTTGACGGTCACCTCAATTTCGCGGCAGGCTCGTCTTTCGGTGACGTGCTTCATGTAATCGACGATTACGGCATCGTACCTCAGTCTGCAATGCCGGGAATGAACTACGGTTCAGCACTTCCTGAGCAGAGCGAGCTTGACGCAGCCCTCAAGGCTTACGTATCTGCTATCGCTTCAAACCCTAACAGAAAGCTCACCACCGCATGGCTCAACGGCTTCGACGGCATCGTGGCTGCATATTTCGGAGAATATCCACAGACCTTCATTGTTGACGGAGTTGAATATACACCGATGTCATACAGAGATTTTCTCGGCATCGACATGGATGACTATGTGAACATCACTTCGTTCACTCACCATCCTTTCTACGAGCAGTTCGTGATCGAGGTTCCTGACAACTGGCGCTGGGACACAGCATACAACCTCCCTATGGACGAGATGATGGACGTAATGTTCAATGCTATCGAGAACGGCTATACCATCGCATGGGGTTCTGATGTCAGTGAGCAGGGCTTCACCCGCAACGGAACAGCTGTAGCGCTTGCAGAAGTAAAGGCTACCACCGGTTCGGATCAGGAGCGCTGGGTAGGAAAGGCTGACGCCGCACAGCAGGAAGTGAAGGCGGCTCTCCCTGCAGAGGTTACCGTGACACAGAAAATGCGTCAGGAAGGATATGACAGAAAGACCACTACCGATGACCACGGCATGCACATCTACGGTCTCGCACAGGATCAGAACGGCACCAAGTACTTCATGGTCAAGAACTCATGGGGTGAAAGCGGAAAATATAAGGGAATATGGTATGCTTCTGAAACTTTCGTGAAGTTCAAGACCCTTAACATCGTCGTTCACAAGGACGCTCTTCCAAAGGATATAAAGAAGAAGCTCGGCATCAAATAATCCGGAATGAAGATAATCAGACATATCCCCAATACAATCACATCCATGAATCTCCTTTTCGGAGCCATGGGTGTGATTGCCACATTCAACGGACGATTCGACCATGCATTCTATTTGATGCTTGCAGCTGCTGTCTGCGATTTCTGCGACGGACTCAGCGCAAGGCTCCTTGGTGCATACTCAGACATGGGCAAGGAACTTGACTCCCTTGCTGATATGGTCAGTTTCGGACTTCTCCCTGCACTGATGATGCACAGACTGATGGTTGCAACTACAGGGGAAGGTGTTCTGACATATATTCCTCTGGCCATTGCCGTTTTCTCGGCTCTGAGACTTGCCAAATTCAACATTGACGAGAGACAGAGCGAGAGTTTCATCGGACTTGCCACACCTGCATGCGCGATGATCTGCGGTTCATTCGCCTATTATGTGAGCAATGATCCGAGCAGCGTATTGCATGCATGGGCATCAGCCAGATTCTTCATTCCTATAGGAACGATCGTGCTTTCGCTTCTTCTGGTAAGCGAGATTCCGATGTTCTCGATGAAGTTCAAGAAGAACATCAAGCCAGGCACCCCTATCCACAAGCAGAGAATAGGCTTTGCCGGAGTGATATTCGTATCTGTTGTCCTTGTTATCCTCCTTGGTCTGAACTGGTCCATGATCATACTCCTGACATTCATATCATACATCGTGATGAATGTAGGAGTCATGCTTCTTTTCAGAAAGAAATAGACTGTTTTCTAAAAATGAAAGCCGGTCCTGACGGGCCGGCTTATTCATTATAGATATGATCTCCTAATAGTTGGTAGGATGGATCATGAAATAGCTCTTCGCATGCTTGCATACAGGACAAAGTTCAGGAGCCTTCTTGCCAACAACGATATGACCGCAGTTAGAGCACTCCCACATCATATCCTCGTCGCGTGAGAAAACGAGACCGCCTTCTACATTTGCAAGAAGTTTACGATAGCGCTCCTCGTGCATCTTCTCGATTGCAGCCACCTTCTCGAAAAGGATTGCAATCTCTTCGAAGCCTTCCTCGTGAGCCTCTACTGCAAAACCTGCATACATGTCAGTCCACTCGTAGTTCTCACCCTCAGCTGCATCCAGAAGATTGGTTGCAGTATCAGGCATCTCACCGCCATGAAGAAGCTTGAACCAGATCTTTGCGTGTTCCTTCTCGTTGTTTGCAGTCTCTTCGAAGAGCTTGCCTATCTGTACATAACCGTCCTTCTTTGCCTTTGAAGCATAGTAAGTGTATTTGTTGCGGGCCATAGACTCACCCGCAAAAGCTGTCTGAAGATTCGCTTCAGTCTTGGATCCTTTTAATTCTTTCATAATTCTGTTTATTATAGTTATTCTGTTATCAATTCTGAAGCCAAGAGACTTCAACAGACAAATATAGTAAACTATTTCGATTTTTTCACAATCTTGAAGCCGATCGCAGCGATAAAAATTGACATAAACGGCGAAAGAAGATTGAAGAAACAATATGGGAGATAATCCAATGTGGCAACCTTAAGAACAGTAGCCTGAGTCATACCGCAGGAATTCCAAGGAATAAGCACAGAAACGACAGTTGCAGAGTCCTCTACAGAACGGCTGAGCAATTTCGGATCATAGCCTCTTTCCTGATAAAGTTTCTTGTAAAGACTGCTGGTAAGTATGATCGACAGATACTGGTCACCGGTGATCATATTTGCAAAAATACCGGTTCCAACAGTTGATGCCACCATGGTGACTCTTCTTCTCACAAACCTTACAAGCGTATCGGTCAGTGTCTGGAGCATTCCGCTTCCCATAAGTACACCTCCGAAGCAGCTTGCTGCAATGATAAGGAAAACAGTATTGAGCATTCCTGTCATTCCCCTCGTAGAAACAAGAGAGTTCAAAGCAGCATTTCCTGTCTCTATGGCGGTAGTCCCGTAATATGAAATGAAAAGCCCTTTGAAACCGTTTACAAAAGAGAGCGGAGCTGACGTATCAGGTGTCATTCCGGACGCAACCGCCCCTAAAATATGCGGTTGAAAAAGGATGGCCGCGACTCCGGCTATCACAGCAGCAATGAAAAGAGTCGCAATTGCCGAGACTTTTCTCATTATGAGAAGTGCCGTCAGCACCGGCACGAGGAAAAGCCACGGAGATATATTGAAGGTATCCTTGAGATCAGCCGAAAAATCCGCGGCCTGTACAGTCTGGACATCACCATGCATAAGGCTCACTACCAGAAAGATCAGCAAGGTAATGGCAAATGAAGGTACCGTCGTGACCATCATGAAGCGTATATGTGTGAAAAGCGGTGTTCCTGCAGAAGAAGAAGCCAGAACGGTAGTATCGGAAAGCGGAGAGACCTTGTCACCGAAATATGCGCCGGAAATTATTGCCCCCGCTATCCATCCCGGCTCATAACCCTGTGCCGTACCGATTCCCACAAGTGCCACTCCGATCGTAGCTATCGTCGTCCAGGAACTGCCCGTCATCACCGCAATCACGGCACTGATGGCGCACGATGCGAATAGGAAGATCTCGGGAAGAATTACCTTCATTCCATAATATATCATTGTAGGTACGACGCCGCTTATCATCCACGAACCAGATACGGCTCCGATGAGCAGCAGTATCACTATCGAAGTTCCCACAGATGTGATATTGTCAAGAATAGACTCTTCAAAAACCTTCCACGGTATCTTGTAAAGGACCATTGCAAGTACCACTGTGAAGCCTGCCGCAAACAGCAGAGCCACCTGGCTGGCACCTGACAACGCATCAGTACCGAATACATATATTACTAATGTAAGAGCTGCCACAAGAACGATGAAAGGCAGCAGAGACACCCACCAGGAAGGCTTTCCTCCCCTATTGAAACACTTCATAACTACACTACTTGATAAAACCGGCTGCAAAGATACTAATTTACAGCATAAAAAAGAAGCTGTCACCTTTTACAGTGACAGCCTCAGTATATAATCTGAATATGTTCAAATTATTTTGCGATAACGCGAGCCATCTCGAGAACCTTGTTTGAGTAACCCCACTCGTTGTCATACCAAGAAACAACCTTAGCGAAGTTAGCGTCGAGGCTGATACCTGCCTTAGCGTCGAAGATAGAAGTGTTAGAGCAGCCACGGAAGTCAGTTGAAACA
>JAFUQW010000079.1 GCA_017472115.1 Bacteroidales bacterium
CTTCCTCAGGGCCGTCCATAGTCTCGTCAGCTACTGGAGCTGCAGCCTCAACAGCTGTTGGTTCAGCAGCCTGCTCGTCCTGAGCTACTGCGTTCTGTGCAGAAAAGGCCATAACGCCCATTACTGCCAAAAACATGAAAATTTTTTTCATTTTTTGTGTGTTTAGTTAATTTAAAGTTATTGAATTGTAATTAATAAAACTCTTTTTTTGTTCAGGACATGATACACCACACCCAAAATCCGGTGCAATTTAGCAATTAATTTTCAATCGGCAATAATTATTTTGATATTTCTCCCCGCAGGTTCTGCTCTAAACGTGATTTTACAAACTCATTGTCTTGACTTTCACCGAGTAAGAAAAACAATTTGCCTAATGCGCTCTCTGTCGTGCTGTCGTAACCGTTTATCACTCCTGCCTCCTTGAGACTTTTTCCGGTGGCATAGATGTCCATATTCACGCTTCCTGCGGAGCATTGGGTTATGTTCAGAAGTATCTTGCCGCTTTCCGAGGCTTCCTTGACAATCGAGAGAAACCATTCTTTGGAGGGTGCGTTCCCGGCTCCGTATGTTTCAATGATTACTGCCCTGGTTCCCTCTCCGCAGAGGATGTTCCTTACGACGGCCGGAGTTATGCCGGGATGGATCTTCAATATCGACACCCGTGTATCCGGATGCTTGTGGAATACAGGTGGCTTCTCCCAGTCTGAAGGCTTGAATATGAGGCTCGTGTTGTATCTTATGCTGATGCCGGCTTCGGCAAGAGGCGGCAGATTCTCCGATCTGAATGCGCGGAAGTTGTCTGAGTTGATCTTGGTGGCCCTGTTGCCTCGTATCAGTACGTTGTCGAAGCAGATGCATACTTCCGGAACCAATGCGTGGCCTTCGGTGTCTTTTGCGGCCGCGATCTCGACCGATGATATGAGGTTCTCCTTTCCGTCCGTCCTGGGAGTGCCGATCGGCAGCTGGCTTCCGGTGAAGATGACCGGTTTGGTCAGCCCTTCGATCATGAAGCTTAACGCCGATGCGGAATATGCCATCGTGTCGGTTCCATGCAGGATCACGAAACCGTCATAATCCTCGTATTTCTCTTCGATGAGTCCGGCAAGCGCTACCCATAATGACGGTTCCACGTCTGATGAATCTATCAGTGGGTCGAAGGTATAGGAGTCGATCCTGCAGGCGAATTTGCCGAGTTCCGGAACCTCCTCCAGTATCTGGCTGAAATCGAAAGGCCTCAAGGCCCTGATGACCGGGTCTTCCTTCATTCCGATGGTACCTCCTGTGTATATTAGAAGGATGGATGATTTATCTGCTTGTCTCATATGCTGAACAGTTTTCTTGCGTTTTCAGTGGTGATTCCGGCAATCTCTTCCATAGGCCTGCCGGTCAGTTCGGACAATCTGGATGCAATGTGCGGGATGTAGCTGCTTTCGTTCCGCTTCCCTCTGAACGGTACCGGGGTAAGGTAGGGAGAGTCTGTCTCCAGAAGGATCCTTTCGAGCGGAATCTCCTTGACGGTGTCTGCTATACCGGCTTTCTTGTAGGTCAGGACGCCTCCGATTCCGATATACCAGTCGCCGAGTTTCTGCAGTTCCCTGTAGGTCTCGATGCTTCCGCTGTATGCGTGAAACACGCCGTGCAGATCGAGATTCCTGCATGACTTCAGTATGTCGGTTATCAGTTCTGTCGATTCGCGTGAATGAATGATGACCGGGAGGGAAAGTCTTGCCGCCATTTCCAGCTGAAGCCTGAACACGGTCTGCTGCTCTTTGACGAACTCGCGTGACCAATAGCAGTCCATGCCGATTTCGCCGATTGCATGAATCTTTCTGTCAAGATAGCCTTCTATTTTCGACAGTTCTGACTTCCATTGTGCGTCAACCGATGTCGGATGGAGTCCCAGGCAGGGGAAAACCACTCCTTCATGAGTCTCTGCCATGGCAAACATCCGGTCTCTGGTCTGTGAGTCTATGTCCGGGAAAACGATCCCGGAAACACCGGCCCCGACGGCTCTGGCGATGGCGGCATCTGCATCACCTGCAAAAGCTTCATCATAGAGATGTGCGTGAGTGTCAATGAATTCCATTCTTCAGTTTCTTACATATCCTGCAAATTTAAATAATTATTCTGATACAGTTACCTGTCTTCCCGGATTAATGCAGCATCTTTGCAGCAGATCGATGCTGATGAACCCGTCGCTTTCAAGGAGTCCTGTCATCTGTGCCATCAGGCTGTAGCCTGTGCCGCATTCTTCGCAGAGTTCTTCGACCGTTATTCCCCGCTTTTTCTTGATTCGTGTCAGGATGTCGGACAGCAGGCCGATCTTGTCGCGGACTGCGCTTTCTTTGTAGTGTTGCTGCATGCTTTCCTTGACCGGCAGGGCTTTCGAGGGACCATGTGCCGTGTCCATGCCCATGCTTCGTATAAGGTCCTGGTCTTCGATTATCGGTTCGGCTATCTTGCGTTTGATCAGAAGATTGCAGCCTTGCGAATAAGTGTCGTCGATACGTCCGGGCACGGCATAGACTCCTCTTCCGTATGAAAAGGCGAGATTTGCGGTCATCATCCCTCCTCCTTTGATCTTGGATTCTATTAGTATGGTGGCGTCGGAAAGTCCTGCGATGATTCTGTTACGGCGCAGGAAGTGTGCTGCCAGGGGAGCTGTTCCGGGCGGGAAATCAGTGATGAGAGCGCAACCCGTAGTATGCTGAAGCCTGAGCGCAAGATCGGTGTGTCTGAGGGGATAGACTGTTTCCGGTCCGGTGGGCATTACGGCTATGGTTGGCAGACCGGCATCGAGGGCGGTCCTGTGTGCGCATATGTCAGTGCCTATGGCCAGTCCGCTGACGATGGACGGACGCGGTTCGCATCGGGCGAATTCCCGTACCGTTCTTGTGCACCATTCCCTTCCGTATGGGGTCAGTGCGCGCGTCCCTACGACAGAAACCGCTCTTGCGCCCCAAAGTTCCTTGTCAGGAGTGTCGCTGCGTATGTATAGGCCTGAGGGGGCATCAGGGCATTCCTTCAGAAGTTCCGGATAACCTTCTTCGCCCCATCCTGTAAATCTGATGCCGTGTTTTCCGATCCTGTGCAGCTCCTCTGCCGCCTCATCCTTAGCCTTTTCGCAGATCTGTCCCTTATACCGGCTGTGAGGGCCGAGCAGGAATTCCATATCTTTCGGATTCAGTTCGAACACATTGCTTGCGTTTCCCAGTTGTGAAATCAATGCCAAAGCTATTCTTGGTTCGTAACCGAATATCCGGTTCATGGCGCAGAGGCATGCTTTTTCTTTCGTGATGTCCATTGCATGTATGTTTTGTCATACGCAAAGTAAAAGTAAAACCGGCTTCCGCTCAAGTGGCTGGAAACCGGTTTTTCTCTTTTTTAGCGAAAGAATTTCTGTTTTTTATATTCTTTCAACTTTTTTTATCTTCCAATCGTTTCGTCACACCTGTTTAGGGACGAAATTCATCAGATGATCAGGAGGGCATCTCCGTACGGACCGAACTTGTAGTCCTGTTCGAGGGCTGTCTTGTATGCCTTCATGACGTTTTCGTAGCCTCCGAATGCCGCTACCGACATGAGCATTGTGGAGCCCGGGCGATGGAAATTCGACACGATTGCGTTAGGGATGGCGAACCTGTATGGCGGGAATATGAACTTGTTGGTCCATCCGTCGTATGGATTGACCTCGTCATTTGTGGTGACATAGGTCTCAAGACCCCGGATTGTCGTTATTCCGACAGCCAGCACCTTGTGGCCTTCCTTCTTGGTCTTGTTGATGAGCTCTGCGGCTTCTTCGGTGATGATGAGCCTTTCAGAGTCCATCTTATGCTTTGAAAGGTCTTCCACGTCAACCTCTCTGAAGTGACCGATACCCATGTGAAGGGTGATGAACGCCTTGTTGATGTCCTTGAGGATCATCCTGTTGAAGAGTTCGCGGCTGAAGTGGAGGCCTGCCGCAGGAGCGGAAACGGCGCCTTCATGCTTCGCGAATATGGTCTGGAAATTCTCCTCGTCCTCAGGGGTCACTTCCTTCTTCACCCAGTCCGGAACCGGTGTCTGGCCAAGTCCGAAGAGGGTTGACTTGAAGTCCTCGTAACTTCCGTCGTAAAGGAAGCGCAAGGTTCTTCCGCGTGAGGTGGTGTTGTCGATCACTTCGGCTACGAGGCTCTCATCCTCTCCGAAGTAGAGCTTGTTGCCGATTCTGATCTTTCTTGCAGGATCGACGATCACATCCCAGAGCCTCTGCTCGCGGTTAAGCTCCCTGAGAAGGAATACTTCAATGTCTGCTCCGGTCTTTTCCTTGTTGCCGTAGAGTCTTGCCGGAAAGACCTTTGTGTCATTGAGAACGAATGTGTCGCCTTTGCCGAAATAATCAATGATATTCTTGAAGAGTTTGTGTTCGATTTCGCCTGTTGCCTTGTGCAGGACCATGAGCTTGCACTCGTCGCGCCATCTCGGTGGCTCAGTGGCGATTTTCTCAGCCGGAAGGCTGAACTGGAATTGTGAAAGTTTCATATAAATATATTTAACCGCAGATCAGACTGCAAAATACATATCATTTAAGTTTCTCAAGTGATAAGTTGATGATTAAAGATGACTGGTGAAACTTGCGAAAGTTAAACATGATATTATACGTTTTTTTGAAGAAATTGTTTCACTCCTAAGTGAATTTTTGTAAAAATGCTAAATTTTTGCCGCTCTGAACACCTCTATGATCGATGGGTATGTGTTGGTGAGGAATGGTGGAAGGCTGGATTTGGCAACCCACGCAGCCTTGGATATATCTTCCTCGCGCTGTGGAGTGAGGTCCGTGGGGTCCGAGTACAGCATGCTGTACCACCATGTGTGCTTGAGGTGCCATCTGCCGTCACGCTTGTAGCAGTGGTCCGTGATGCAGAGCAGCTCCCTGAGTTCGAGAGCGTCTATGCCTGTCTCTTCCCGGACCTCTCTGAGAGCTGTGACCGCTATGTCCTCCCCGGGGTCCTGATGTCCTTTCGGAAGGTCCCACAGACCGTTCCTGCTGATGAGCAGGAAGTCGCCGCGGCGGTTGGACACGAGGCCTCCTCCGGCATTCACCTCGATGAATTCGGCACATATCCTTCTGTATGTTTCTTCGATGTCATCTGTCGGGATGCATGTCCTCTGAAGCGAGTCGGAACTCTCTACCATACCGATGAGTGTGTGGATGTCGATGCTCTCTCCGAGCCTGAACAGCACTGCATTAGGGTCAGATAGCGCCGGGTCGTCCGGACTGCAGATTATTATGCATCTCTTTTCAAAGAATACCTTGCGCATTTGATACGATTTTTTATTAACTTTGCATGTTAGCCTTGCAGCATGCGGTTTGCATCTGCAAATATAAGGCGGATGTGTGGAAAAACAATTAAAAAACATAAGAATGGAATCAGTTGAGAAAGCAGTTGCCAAGTCCCTTATGGACATCAAGGCTGTCATGTTGAGACCGGACCAGCCTTTCACATGGGCTTCCGGATGGTTGTCACCTATCTATTGCGATAACAGGAAGATACTTTCGTTTCCTGAGATACGCGAGAATGTGTGCAGATGGATGGCGGACATCGTCAGGACTCATTATCCTGATGTGGAGGTGATCGCCGGAGTGGCGACGGGTGCCATTGCTCACGGTTATTTAGTGGCTCATTTCCTCGGTAAGCCGTTCTGCTATGTGAGACCTAAACCGAAGGATCATGGTACAGGTTCCCAGATCGAGGGAATTCTCGAGACAGGAAAGAAGGTGGTGATCGTCGAGGACCTGATCTCAACAGGAATGAGCAGTCTGGCAGCAAAGAACGCTCTTGTCAATGCGGGTGCGGATGTGATGGGAATGGTGGCCATTTTCTCATACGGATTCCCTCAGGCACGCAAGGCATTCGAGGATGCAAATGTTGAACTCACGACTCTCACCAACTATAACACTCTCGTCGAGGTGGCTCATGAGACAGGTTATATCAGGGAGTCTGACATAGAGGTACTCAAGGAGTGGCGTATAGCTCCTTCAACCTGGGGAAGATAGCATATGGCAGTGGAGATCAAGAGCAAGAGAGCGATAGTGTCCAAGGCTCCTTACGAACTGTACATGGGCTTTACGGACATGCGTAATTTCGTACTGCTTCTTCCTGAGGACAAGAAGGCTGACGTCACGGCAGACTATGATTCCCTTCATGCGTCCGTTCAGGGGTTCCCGATAGGAGTGAAGGTGGCGGAGAGGACCCCGTATTCGAAGATCGAGTTCGCCGATGACGGCGCTCCGTTCCGTTTCAGGCTGAAGATGATGTTCGATCCTTCGACAGATCCGTACAAGACGGATTTCCAGATAGTCCTTGACGCTGACCTGAACTTCATGATGAAGACCCTGCTCGGTTCGAAGCTTCAGGATGCCCTGGACAAGGTCGTTGACGGGCTTGTGGCAGTGTCTGAAGGACGTATGCCTGAAGGTATTGATCCGTCGATGTATCCTCAGGGTTTCAAATGATAAAGGAAGAATTCAGAAGATACCTTGTAGAAGCGATAGGGGAGGAAAGAGCCCTTGTCGCTTTTGCTGCTTTTGATGAGCCTGCGTCGGTATCTGTCAGGTTCAATCCTTTCAAGCCCTCTGAATGTCGGTTCGAGGGGAAGGACGTAGCCTGGAGCAGGCATGGAATGATACTCGAGGAAAGACCGGTGTTCACTCTCGATCCTTTGTTTCATGCCGGGGCATATTACGTACAGGACTCTTCTTCCATGTTTGTAGGCCATGTGTTCAGGGAACTTCTGTCGCGGATCGACATTCCGTCCGGCCGCCCTTTCAGAGTATTGGACCTATGTGCCGCTCCCGGAGGAAAGTCAACCGATATTGCAGCATCTCTGAGAGAAAGGTTCGGTGATGATTTTCTTCTTGTTACCAATGAAGTCATGAAACAGAGGGTGGGCATTCTGGCGGACAATATGGCGTTGTGGGGAGATCCCAATGTCGTTGTCACTTCAGATGATCCGTCGGCATTTGCTTCTCTGCCGGACTTCTTCGATGTCATCCTGGCGGATGTGCCGTGTTCAGGCGAAGGCATGTTCAGGAAGGATGAACTTGCTCAGGAACATTGGTCTCCGGATAATGTCGCCTTGTGCGAGGCGAGGCAGAGGCGTATCATAGCGGATGTGTGGCCGTCCCTGAGACAGGGAGGCCTTCTTGTGTATTCGACATGCACTTTCAATATATATGAGAACGATGGGAATGTGGCATGGATAGCCGACGAACTCGGGGCCGGGATGCTTCTGGAAGATGATATCATCGCGGCAGAGGGACCGGTAAAGACGAAGTACGGCTATGGCCTTGTTCCTGGTTTTGTCGAAGGAGAAGGACAATATTGTTCAGCTCTTGTCAAGATGTCGGAACCTGGCACCTTCCGGACTGCACTTTCCAGGAAGTCCAGACAGCCGTCCCGTACTTCTTCCGGATTGCCGTCCGGCCTTGAAAGACTCTTCGTCTCTGAAATGTCATTCAGGGAGAGAGGGGGGACCATTACGGCGGTTCCAAAGATTATCGAGGCCGAAGTGGCTTCTTTGGAAACGCCGCTGCATGTGATTGCAGCAGGATGTGCTGCAGGTATGATGAAAGGTAAGGATCTTGTTCCGGATCCCGATCTTGCACTTTCGATTGTTTTTGAGAAGAATGCATGGCCTTCGGTCGATGTTGACAGACAGACAGCTCTTGCCTATCTGCATCGCGATACCGTGTGCTTCCCGGATGCTCCGAAAGGTTATCTTATAGTAAGATACGAAGGTCTGCCGCTCGGTTTTGTCAAGAATCTCGGCAACCGGTGCAACAGCCTTTACCCTCAGAGCAGACGAATCAGGATGGATATCAAATGATTATGATTAAGAAATATCTGACACTATTGATTATTGGCCTTGTGATGGCCTGGACGTCGGCTGCACAGTCAGCAGACAAATATGAACAGAGATATGACCTTCTTGTCTCTCAGTTCGGTCCTGCCGGTGTAGGTGTAGAGACCGTATTGGATAATTGGGAGAAGATTGACTCTACCGGTGCGAAATTCCTTTATGCAAAGTTCGGCTTTCTGTTTACAAAGGCTCAGACTGCCGAGATCGTTTCCAAACCGGAAAAGAAATATCTCGGAATGGATCCGATGCTGACACTCGCTGACAGTCTCGGCAATGATGTGCATTATTATCAGGTGAATGTCTTTGATGATGAGATGTACGGCAAGGCAATGAAGGTGATAGACAAGGCTGTTGCCTACCATCCGGACAGACTTGATTTCCGATTTGTCAAGGCAAATGCGTATATCGCTTATGAAAAGGAGAGCCCGGACATGGCCCTGCATTATCTCATGGATCTTGCAGGAAGGGAACATGACAGAAACTGGATCTATGAAGATGAACGGATCGAGGACGGCTTCTTTGCGGAAGCCATGCAGGAATACTGTTACAGCTTCTTTTCCATCGGAACACCTGCGGCTTTGGATGCCTTCCTTGTCCTGTCTGAGAAACTTCATGAGGAATATCCTGACAATCTTGACTTTATGAACAATATCGGTTCGTATCACATGCTGGCCAAGAAGGACTATAAGGCTGCCATCAAGCAGTATTCCAAGGTCCTTAAGAAGGATCCTTCCGATTATACAGCCATCAAGAACAGTGTACTTGCTTCACGCAGGATGGGCAATGTCAAGTCCGAGAAGAAATATCTTCAGATGCTCATGGAACATGGCACAGAGAAGGATAAGATAGTGGCCAAAGGGCGTCTTGACCAACTTTCCAAGTAGTGGATCCTTCATTGTTCATAGCCGGACGACTCCGTTTCAAGGGGGGGATCGCGATGACATGCATCGCGGTCAGTTTCCTTGTCATGATCGTCGCCGTGTCCGTATCATCCGGATTCCGTCATGAGATAAGGAACGGTCTGTCGGTTGTGTCCGGTGATGTCAGGATCACTCCGCCGGACAGGAATGTCATGGATGAATCCCACCCGGTGGAAGCGGATCCCCGTTATCTTGCTGACGTCCTTGATCTGGAAGAGGTTGACAGGATCATACCGGTAGTGTATCGGGCGGGTATAGTCCGTACGGACGGTAATGTTTACGGTGTCCTGTTCAAGGGAGTTCCCGATGCTGAATTCCCTGTGTTCACTGCTGATACATCTGCCCTGTCCATATGCATACCGCGCAGCTTCGCTCAGTCCGCAGGTCTTGTCCCGGGGGACAGGATCACCTCGTATTTCGTCGGTGAAAAGGTCAAGGCCAGACAGTTCAATGTCGCTTCTGTATATGACTCCATGATCGAGACAGACGACAGGATGATAGTCTATGCTCCCTTAAGAGAGATGCAGCGCCTCAACGGCTGGACTGAATCACAGGTCTCGTCGTTAGAGGTCATGCTTGACGAAGATGTCAAGGATGAGAAACATATCAAGGATGCGGCAGAGGAGATCGGTACTCTGATCAATCTGTTGTCGGATGAGGATGAGGCTGATGTGATAGCAATGTCGAGTGTGACTGAATATCCTCAGCTGTTCGGGTGGCTTGACATGATCGATTTCAATGTATTCTTCATTCTCGTCCTGATGACGGTTGTTGCAGGCTTCAACATGATTTCCGGCCTCCTGATCATGCTTTTCGAGAATATTTCCACGATAGGACTTCTCAAGTCATTGGGAATGACCGACAGAGCCATAGCAAAGGTGTTCCTTTCGAGTTCGGCCGTCCTTACGGCAAAAGGAATGGCCATAGGCAATGCCCTGGCCATTATCTTCTGTGTCGTTCAGAATCTGACTCATGTCCTGAAACTCGATCCCGAGAATTATTTTGTGTCTTTCGTACCTGTCCGGATAGATCCTGCCCTTGTGGCAGTGGCAGACGTGGCTGCATTTGCCGCAATCATGCTTCTTCTGCTTATACCATGCCTGTTCATATCTAAGGTCGATCCGGCTCAGACTGTCCGTGTGAAATAATCTCAGGCAGGGCAGATTTCGCAGAATGCTTCGTAATGTGACAGGATGCTTTCCACGTAATCTATGGTTTCGTGTCCCTTGAATTTGCCAAGTCTTACAGATGGCTCCTCCAGGATGGAGTCTTCCCTCATGAGAGGAATGACCTTGACCACCTCATCCCATTTCGTATTGTCAAACTCTTTGGCTGCAGCAAGGTTGCGGCAGTCGATTACTCTTCCTTCTCCGGCATTGTATGCTGCGAGTGTGAACTTGATGAGTTCCTCCGGGCTCAGATCATATTTCCTGAACATGTTCTGAAGCCTTTTCAGATGCTTGGTGCCGGCAATGATATTCTGTTCCGGATCAAGGAGGTCCTCTATGCCATAGTACGCGGCCGTTGCCGGCATGACCTGCATAAGACCCTGAGCTCCTCTGAATGAACGCGAGCCGATTGCAAATTTCGATTCCTGCCAGATGACTGAAGCAAGCATCCTCCAATCCCATCCGAGCTCTTTCGCATATTTGCGGATAAGCTCGTCGTACGGACTGATGGTAGCTGTCCTGACGCCCTTTTCGGCTCTCTTGTGCGGATTGTAGCCTCTGAAATACCTGTCCTTCATCTGAAGGAAATCGTCTGATGCAGTGATGTGGCTGATCCACCTGTTGAGCTGCATGGCAGCTTCTTCATCTTCCTGATTGAATGCCCATACAGCACAGTCTGTCACTGTCTTGAGCATGTCGCTCTCTTCTTCTGTGAGCGAGTTCCTGTCGTGAGTTACCACGAGATCGACCTTACCGTCGCGGAGTGAGTCGATGTAGTTGTCATTCTTTCCTGCTGCGACAATCTTTATGTCGCAATGGTTGTCCTGTGCGAATCTGCTCAGGAGTTCGTAGTTGAAGCCTGTCTCAAGGCCGTGAGCACCGTAAAGGTCGTTTCCGAGGTCAATGGCGCAGATGATGTCTTTGCCTGCAAAATGGTTGACCGAATGTGCTCCGCTAAGCATTCTTCCCTTTTCACAAAGAGGAGTGATGCATATTACTGCTAATGTAATTACTACGTTTCTAAATCTTCTTTTCGTCTTGTCTGTAAAAATCATCGTCTGATGTTTGTGGCGCCTTGTCTGTGGGCTCCGGATGATGACATGCCTCCGCTTGAGGTAGATCTTCCTCCGGACAGACCGGAACTGCTCCTGCTTCCTCCCGACGCAGAGCTTCCTGAAACGCCTGTTGAACTGTTCTTCCCGGTCAATGTCCAGAAAGGCCATGAAATTCCGAATTTTATCGCGCGTTGCGGTGCTATGTAGCCTGCTGCGCTGAAATAGTCCGCCTTCTTGAGCGGCCATCCCATGTTGAGGTTGACAGCCTTTACAAATACGCTGACCCTCTTCCATTGAATATTGACGAATACGTCTATATATGGACTGTTTCCGAATTTCTCGGTCTTCTGGTTATGGAACACTCCGAGTACCGGGTTGTATGCGGGAGCATACCATTTTGTCGTGAATGTTCCGTTTGCGCCTATCTGCATCTGCATTACGTTCTTTACTACGTCAAACTGCAGATAGTATCGCAAATTAAGGGCCAACATAGGCAGTGGCAGTACATCTTCATCAGAAGAAAGCTGGAATACCGCCTTGTGGTCCAGGTGGAATTTCCATAAGCGGAAATCCTTTCTCAGAGTCGCCGTCATGACGCTCATCGGTCTGGTGTTCTGTCTTACGATACCGAGGGTGTCGTAGTATATGTTGTTGTCCAGCAAGGCATAGCCGAATGAAGCCGCCATTTTCCATCTTGGAATCGAGAGAGAAGCTTCGACTTTCGTCTTTGAAATCTTGCTGAAGTCATTGTCCCACTTGTAGTGGTTGGTATAAAGATGCTGCTCATAGTAGTCCGGTTCCCTCAGGCTTGTCTCGAAGTGTGCCTTGAAGGTGAGCGGGCTCTTCCTGTACCTTCTGAACGGATAGGCGTTCATCGTGAGATTGGCTTCAAGACCGAAGTCGTTTATCTCGCTGCCGAGGAAGGTGTAGTCCCCTGATGCATCCCAGGTCAGGTACTTCTTGTACTGGCCCTTGGCACCGGCATAGAGATAGACCGAATTGCGGATGACATTCGAACTGCCCTGCAGGTAGTCCGTCGGCTTGAAGCTGTAGTGATTGAGAAGCTTGTCACCGAGTCCGACATCCAGTTTCGATACGATTCCGTCATCCTTCCATGGCTGAAGCCTCAGGAATACACGGTTCTCGAGTCTCATCACCCTGAGCGAATCCATGCTTGTGGTAGGGTTGATGTAGAACCTGTTGTGGTAGAACTCTTTTCCGGCTTCGTCCGTAATGACATCCCTGTAGGTCTTGCGGAATACCGAGTATTCGCTGCTGTGGCCTATGAAGGCTGTCGTCACGTCGGTCCTGATGCCGGTAGAGTCAGCTTGAGCAGCTGCCAGTGCAAGCTCGGCTTCCTCCTTTGCCTTCAGCGCGGCTATCGCTGTCGAATCGCCGCTTGCAAGGATGCTGTCCCTGACGCTTTCCTTCCTCCTTTCCTCCATTCTTTCTGCCTTGCTTTTGAATGAGAACGGGATTCTGTAAGTCTGGTCAAGAAACACAGTGTTCCTCTTGAGCTTGTTTTCGGCATTACGCAGAAAAACATCTATTTCTCTCGCATCGACAGTCGTATCTCTGATCCACATAGGATCGATGATACCACCGTTTTCGCTTCTTTCCACTCTGTTGTAGATGAATCCTGCGTGCATGAGATACTTCTTCCCGGTGTAGTTTGTCGCAATCACAGCGGTTCGGTTGTCGGTATCCTCTCTCTTCAGCATACCGTTTCCGCCGAAGCGGTGATACTCCAGAGTCAGATTGAGCTGAGGAGTGATGTTCTGGGTGGTAAGTATCTTGATATTGGATTCTTCCTTATCCTGATTCGCGAACAGGGTGCCCCAGTAGGCGAGTTCCGTATAAGGAGTCTTAGTGTTGTACTGCGGAAGGTTGTCAGCTGTGTAGCTGTATATCTGGTACGGGGTATAGAAGATGGCGTTGTCCTCTTCCTGCCGCTTGAAATAGTCATAGAGCTGGGTAGGAGAACCTATCACTCCGAGGTATGAAGCATTTATATCCTGCTTGAAGAAAGGATATTCATGGAAATTATGGTTGTAGGACGTGTCAACCCATTGGTCACGCAGATTCCTGACATCATTGAAGCGCCTGTCGTGGTCCCAGGTGATGATTCTCTTGTAATGCATCGAATCCGGGAATGCGAATGTCTCGAGTATGCGTGGTGTCGCCTCTGTAATGCTGTCTTTCCTGGCACGGATGCTGTCCTTGATTTCGGTTTTCCTGTTGGCGGCCGCTATCAGTTCCGGGAGTTTCTGCTCCATGTCATATTTCTTGCGTTCGCGGCGTGTGAGTGAAGAGTACCAGGCATTGAAAGCGGCTACGGCGACTTCAGTGGAATCCTTTATGTATAAGGAATCAAGTCTCTGTACCTCAAGAGTGTCTCCGGCCTGAAGAAGGGAATCCCTCACTTCGAACCGGGTGGTGGAATCCTTGATCGCTATATAATACTTGTATTTGAACGGATCTGTGAATTTCAGTGAATCCGGAACCTTTATTGTATCGCGTGCTGCAATCTTCACTGTGTCTGCCGGAATGCTGTCGTTTCGGAATCCGATGATGAATGTGCTGTCGGTTGCGACGGTTTCGAGACTGTCAACGGCAAAGCCAGCCAAGGCGGAAGAATCGTCTAAGCTGTTGAGTCTGAGGGAATCAGCCATCCTTCGCAGGTTAGCTGCCCTTCCTGCATCTATGCCGAATGACTGCACTGCTGCTGTCATCACGATCAGGGCAGGAACCCATATTTTTGCCAAAAAATCTTTCATACAAGACGGCAAAGGTACGAATAATCAGTGATATACGCAAATCGGGAGGCTTGTGACCTCCCGATCAGGCCATCAGGTGGCCTGCTTCATGCATATTCTGTACCTGTCATTCTATGATGATTCCTTCTTTTTCCATCTCATCTATAGCCTTGAGGTGTCCCGTGTGATCCACATAGGCGATGCAGTCCTTGAGCAGATGAACCTTGAAACCGGCCTTGAGCAGGTCCTCGCATGTGTTGCGGACGCAATATTCGGTGGCGATACCGCAGACATGCACGTCAGTAGTGTCCAGGAGCTCCAGGATTTCTCCAAGAGTCTGTCCTGCGTTGTTGACGCCTTCGAATCCTGAATACTGCTCTACTCCCTTGTCACATCCTTTGTCGAATATGAGTTCCTCGACGGCATACGGACTGAGGGCTTCGTGTATTTCTCCGCCACGTGTGCCGGCCACGCAGTGCGGAGGCCATATTCCTCCCTGCTCCTTGAATGAAGAGTGATCGGCAGGATGATGGTCACGGATGAACAGGATAGGGAAGGTGTCGAGAATCTCGTGCTCCTCTCCTCCCTGGCCTTTTGTCTGGGTGTCTATGTATTTCAATGTCTCTGCTACTGCCTTTTCTGCATTCAAGCATGCGAGACTTCCGTCGATGAAGTCGTAGAGCATGTCAACGACAACTAAAGCATTGTTTTTCATAACTGTCATTCTGAGCAAAGCGAAGAATCTCCTGCTATTTGTCATTCTGAGCAAAGCGAAGAATCTCTTCCTATAATTTAAAGTTTTTTATTTCATTGATAATCCGGTTGATGATTCCCATCTTGAGGTTATAGAGGTCATCAGAAATATCGACTTTATAATAATGCGGATTGATCAGACGTCTCTCGCTCGGGCTGAAATGCATGAGAGTGTCGTTGTAATAGGCCTTCTTTTCTGCCAGTGTGTGATGTTCTGCGCATCTTTGTCCGTTTTCGACTACAAGTTTCTGAAGAGTCCTGACCTTGTATTCTCCGGTTTCGAATGTCTTTGTCTTGTAGCGGTCGTATTCATCGCATACAGTGAAGCCTTCTCCTGCTTCGATCTTGCGGCTGAGCTCGTCACCGCGCAGACATGTCACGTCAACCTTGAAGATCTCACCCTTCGACGGGTCGTCGATCATGATTCTGTATGTGATCTGGAAACCCGGATTGATCAGCTTGATCTTGTCCTCAGAGCGCTTGATCACGGCCTCACCGTCGATCTGCACGAGCTTATACACGTTGCCGAAACACGGTGCGGCCTTGCTGGTGGCGATCGCGTCACCCACTCCGTACGAGTCTATGCAAGCCCCCTGACGCTCAAGATCGGTGATGAGATACTCGTCCAATGAATTGGTGGCGAATATCTTGCAGTTTCTGAATCCGTTTTCGTCGAGGATGCGGCGGCATTCTGCGGAGAGATAGGCGAGGTCTCCGCTGTCAAGCCTGATTCCGTAGCCTGCCTGATAGGTGTCGTCTATGCCGTTCTCCCTGAATGCCCTCATTGCGTTGAGAACTCCGCAGCGGAGTGTGTCGTATGTGTCGATCAGGAGGATTATAGGCTCGTTCCTGTGGGTCTTGATGTATGTGTCTAATGCCTTGTGCTCACCTTCCACGCTGCTTCCGAATGCAGTCACGAAACTGTGAGCCATTGTTCCTGTCGATCCGTAGTCGAACATCGCTCCTGTGAGAATGTTTGAGGTCGCACTGCATCCCGCGATTATAGCTGCCTTTGCCCCGTATGTGGCAGCCCAAGGACCATGCGCCCTTCTCGAACCGAATTCGCTGACAGGACGGTTTGTTGCCCTGCATACCCTCGATGCCTTTGTCGCTACCGCCATCTGATGGTTCATGATGCAGAGCATCGGAGTCTCGAGAACCTGAGCTTCGATGAGTGGACCTTCCACAATCACGATCGGCTGGTTCGGGAACACGATCTCGCCTTCACGCATGGCATATACCTTTCCTGTGAACTTCATGGTTGACAGATAGTTGCGGAACTCCTCGTATTCCTCACCTGGGAGGAATTTCTCGAAGAAAGACGGCTCCATGCTGCCGAGACCGTCGATCATTTCGATGATCTCGTCTGTGCCGCTTACCACAGCCCAGTTGTTGTTTTCAGGTGCCTTTCTGTAAAAAAGATTGAATACGGCGGTCATGTCTTTCATCCCGCTGTCATAGAACGACTTTCCCATTGTATATTGGTACTTGTCTGAACAATATGCGTTATTCAGCATCTTTGAATCGTTTTAATCATACAAATGTAATCTTTTTTCGGCAACATTTTCGTAAATTCGCAAATATTTGCCACTTGTGTGAGCGTCTGATGCTGAAATGTCGGTTTCATCCGGCCTGATGTCTTTGAAAACAGTTGTTTGTCCATGGAAATGGCGGTTTTGATGGAGAAACAGAGGATGTGATGGCATTTTTCCATCGGAAGGTGTGTTTTTGTGGAGAAAGTTCATGTTATGAAGCAATTGAAAGATTTATTCTTATCAGGATTCGGGGTTGAGGCTGAATCTCTCTGCCCGTTGTCCGACAGCGGAAGCAACAGGAAATATTTCCGTATGAAGGCCGGAGAGCATGCCTGCATAGGTGTCATTGGCACGGACCCGGATGAAAACAGGGCGTTTGTTGCTGAGGCGCGTCATTTCCGCTCCGCTGGTCTGCCGGTACCTGAAGTGCTGGCGGTGTCTGTTGACTATAGGTGCTATCTTCAGAATGATCTGGGCGATACCCTGCTGTATGATATGATAGCACGTGAAAGAAAGGAGGGAGGTCTGTCAGATAGTCTGCAGGAACTCTTGTGCCGTATCATGGCACTGCTTCCTGAATTCCAGATGGCAGCAAGGAGGGATTTCGATTTCAGTGTCTGTTATCCCGAACCATCTTTCAGCAGAAGGATGGTCATGTTCGATCTCAATTATTTCAAATACTGTTTTCTCAAGCCTTCGGGACTGGAATTCAATGAGGTCAGGCTTCAGGACGATCTTGAAAGACTCGCAGACGACCTGCTGGACGCTTCGTCGCTCAGACTTTCTGACGGCACCTGTCTTGAAGAACCGGCTTTTATGTTGAGGGATTTCCAGTCAAGAAACGTGATGATTTCCGATGGAATGCCATATTTTATAGATTTTCAGGGAGGACGTCGCGGACCGGTGCATTATGATGTGGCTTCTTTTGTATGGCATGCCCGTTCCGGGTATCCTGCAGAACTCAAGGAAAGGATGGTTGCTGCATATCTTGACGCCTTGGCTGAATATGCAGATGTTGACCGTACTGAATTTGTCCGGACACTGCGTATCTTCGTGCTTTTCCGTACACTTCAGGTGCTGGGTGCTTATGGATTCCGAGGGTTGGTGGAGAACAAGGCAAAATTCGTGACTTCGATTCCTGCCGCGGTCGATAATCTGAAGAATCTGCTTTCGGACTGTCATGATATGTTTGCCGAAGCATATCCTTATCTGTTCGATATCCTTGTCGGTCTGACTGGACTGCCACGCTTTTCATCATCTGATTCAGGATATGAGGGACTGACAGTGACCGTATATAGTTTTTCATTCCATAAGGGAATGCCGTTCGATCCGTCAGGAAACGGAGGAGGCTATGTCTTTGATTGCCGTGGCATTCATAATCCGGGACGATATGAGCCATACAAGAAACTGACGGGGCGTGACAGGGAAGTGATCGAATTTTTAGAAAATGACGGAGAGGTTTATGGCTTTCTCGATCATGTATATGGTGTGATCGACCCTCATGTGGAGACATTTGCCGGAAGGGGATTCCACAATATGATGATAAGTTTCGGATGTACTGGAGGGCAGCACAGGTCTGTCTATTGTGCAGAGCATCTTGCCCGTCATATAGCCGTAAAATATCCGTCTGTACGTGTGCGTCTCATCCATCGTGAGCAGAAGATCAGTGCTATGCTGACAGAAGGTGTCCATTAGTTCGCACATTTCACGTCGAGCGTTTGTATTTGTCATGTCGAGCGAAGTCGAGACATCTGTAAAAATAGATAAAAATTCAAACAGTTTCTAATGTTGATGTTATGAAGGCTATGATATTTGCCGCTGGCCTTGGTACCCGTCTGAAACCTCTGACCGACACACTCCCGAAAGCTCTTGTTCCGGTTGCAGGACGACCGCTGATAGGCCACGTGCTTGATAAACTCGACTCTTGTACCGATGATGCCGATGGAAAGCCCTTGTTTGACGGATATGTGGTGAATGTCCATCATTTTGCAGACAAGATCGAAGAGTGGCTTGCCGATACCGGCCGGTTGCCGGAAGTTGCTGTTTCTGATGAGCGTGTCCGACTGCTGGAAACAGGCGGAGGAATACTGCATGCCCGTCATTTGCTGGAGGGCTGCGGCAGTTTCCTTGTCCATAATGTAGATATACTATCGAATGTCGATCTCGAGTGGTTCGCTTCTCAGGTCCGTCCCGATTCTCTCGCGACTCTTCTTGTCAGCGAGCGCAAGACTTCCCGCTACCTTCTTTTTGATCCTCGGACCATGCGTCTTGTCGGCTGGACGAATGTACAGACTGGCGAAGTCCGTTCTCCATATCCTGATTTAGACTTGTCCCGCTGCCGTGCCCTGGCTTTTTCCGGAATCCATATCATCTCAGACAATGTGTTTGACATTATGGAGTCATATGCTTCGGCCAGCGGACTGATTGAGTCGGATGGGAGTCCTGTCCGTTTCTCTATAATGGACTTCTATCTCTCGGTCTGCCATACTTATAATATATATGGAGTGACGGCAGGAAACCTGAATCTGCTTGATGTCGGCAAACTCGACTCTCTCTCAGCCGCAGAATCCTTTATCAAAACTGGCGCATAATCAGTTGATAGTCAAATATATACCCATAATTCGCTGCTGCCAAAACACAGCAGCGAATCATGGGTAAGGTGTTGAGTGTCAGGGAATTGAGTGCCAGCCTACTCGAGGGCAGGGACTTCGTCGCAGTTGCAGCATGCTTCTTCAGAGCGCATTGGGATGGCGCGGAGAGTGATGACCATGGCTGCAAGGTAGAGCACGCAGACGATGATCAGGCATGCATATGCCCATGGAGTCATGACATCGGCAAGAGTATCTGCTTCTGCGAATGAAGGAATCTTGCTGAAGATCAATGCCATGGTGTTGTTGGTGAAATGCATGAGCATGGTGAGTTTCAGCGAACCGGTCTTGTAATATACATAGCCGAAAAGGAGTCCCAGCAGGAATGCAGGAAGAGCCTGCCATGGGTTCATGTGGAGTACTGCGAAGAACAGGGCGGACACTGCAATGGCCCATGCCGGTGACATCTTGGTAAGGAGTCCTCTGAGAACCATACCTCTGCACAGCCATTCCTCGAACAGCGGAGCAAAGATCGAAACGCAGATGAATGACAGAATGATGTTTCCTCCTGTCATGCTCTCCATGATCTGTTCGAACCATTCGGGAGCTGCCGGCAGCAATGCGGTAACCGGTTCCGCGACGAAGGCCATGGCTATAGTTGCGAAAGCTGCGGCAAATGCCATCCTGACACCACCCAGTCTGCCGAAATTGTTGCTGTCAACAGCAAGGCCGCTGTTGAATATCGATGCCATCCTGCTTCTTCTGCGTGCGAAGATCATAGGTGGAACGAACATGAGCGGATAAGAGATTACCGTGCTGAGTTCGGTTGCAAGGTCTGCAGGAAGGAATGCCGTCAAGACAAGCACGACTATGTTACCGAGAACCGCTCCGAGCAGGAACATCACGAACAGGGCGAGCATTCCGCTGACGCCCGGCAGATAGTAGGAGTCTTTGTTAAATAAAGTCTTATTCATGATTCAAAGGTTTTTAATATGGCGATTTGCCAAAAATCACTCAAAAATAGCTAAATTTGTCGATAAATAGCCTATGAAGGCTTTAAAATCAGGTGTCGTGGAAAGAATAAAGAATCCTTTCAAAGGAAAGCATGGGAAATTCACATGGTTCGTGTTAGTCACTACTGTTGTCTTTCTTGTTTTGTGGATGGTCGGACCCGGAAATACCATCATCCATTGGATTGAAGCCGCTGCAGAGGTCCGTCGTCAGGAACGTCAGATCGAAATGTATGAAAAGGAGAATGAGGAGATGGACAATCGTCTTCAGATGCTCCGCAACAATCGGGATACATTAGAAAAATTCGCCAGAGAGCAGTTTCATTTTGCTGTCCCCGGCGAAGATGTATATGTCATCGAATGATCCTAGAATCCCGTATATGTCCAAGGGGAGATTGCACGAAGTTCTTCCTTCACTGACTCACTCACTTCAAGAGTCTCTATGAAATCAGCGATTACTTCGTGATTTATTCCTGCACCTGTCCTTGTGAGGGCCTTGAGGGTCTCGTACGGATTAGGGTAGTTCTCCCTGCGGAGGATAGTCTGTATGGCCTCGGCTACCACAGCCCAGTTTCTTTCAAGATCGGCACGGATTGCGTCTTCGTTGAGGATGAGCTTGCCGAGTCCCTTCTTCAGTGAATTCAGCGATATCATCGAATGTGCCAGCGGCATGCCGATGTTGCGAAGCACTGTGGAGTCGGTAAGGTCACGCTGAAGGCGTGAAATAGGAAGTTTCATCGAAAGATGAGTGTAGAGGGCATTTGCCACTCCGAAGTTGCCTTCCGCGTTCTCGAAGTCGATAGGATTCACCTTGTGCGGCATTGCAGAAGAACCGACTTCTCCGGCTTTCACCTTCTGACGGAAATATTCCATAGAGATGTATGTCCAGATGTCACGTGCGAAGTCTATGAGTATGGTGTTTATCCTGCGGAGACAGTCAAAGAGTGATGCGAGGTTGTCGTAATGCTCTATCTGAGTGGTAGGGAACGACCTGTGCAGGCCTAATGAAGCTACAAATCCGTTGCCGAATCCTATCCAGTCGATGTCCGGATATGCGACCTTGTGAGCGTTCATGTTTCCCGTCGCACCTCCGAACTTAGCCGGATATGTCAGCTGTGAGAACTGTCTGATCTGCTCCTCGAGACGGACAGCGAACACATTGAATTCCTTACCCACCCTGGTAGGAGATGCCGGCTGGCCGTGTGTCTTGGCAAGCATAGGTATGTCGGCCCAGTCAGAAGCCATGCCTTTTATAATAGAGAGAACTTCCTTGAGAAGCGGCATGAAGCTTTCTTCTATGGCTTCCTTGAATGAAAGAGGTACGGAAGTGTTGTTTATGTCCTGGGATGTCAGACCGAAATGAACGAATTCTCCCCATTTCATTATGTCCATCTCCTTGAAACGGTCCTTGATGAAATACTCTACGGCCTTGACGTCATGGTTGGTAACCTTCTCGATTTCCTTCACTTTTGCGGCGTCTTCCGGCGTCATGCTCCTATAGATGTCACGGAGTGCCTCGAACTTCGAATGGTCGAAATCAGCAAGCTGTGGCAGCGGAATTTCGCATAGGGCGATGAAATACTCAATCTCTACGCGAACGCGGTACTTTATGAGGGCATATTCGCTGAAATATTCTCTAAGTGGTTCTGTCTGACGCGAATAGCGTCCGTCTATAGGCGAAACCGCCATAAGTGAATGATTGTCCGTCATATCCGAATTAATTTATGCGCGGCAAAGATAGCAAATAATGTCGGAAAGGACAATTTTCCACAACTAAGGTTAGGAACTGTTTGAATTTTTCTGCCACCTGAGACTTACAGCAGAAGCATGACGGCAAAAACGTATAGAAGGAAACCCTGGAAACCGAGGCTTCCTCTGGTGTCATGCCAGATCACGACTTCCGTATCATCGCCGGAATAGACCACTTCAAGCTCTTCTGCATCAGGGATAGCTGCCCTTGCCCATTTCCTGATGAGATAACCTTCGCTGAAATATGTGGCACCGGAGTTGGAACGGTTCATCGTGATCAGAGTCTTGTAGTCAGAGAAATACAGATGCTTTCTCAGTATTTCAGCCGTTCCGGGATCGAGGGTGGAAAGGATTCTGTCCATCTCCTCCGGTGTCGAACTTACGAGAAGCAGGGGAGTGAAGCCGGTTGATTCCGCATTGTTCAGGAACTCCGCAGTATTGTTCCATCCGGTAATGTTCATTTCAGGATCATAGACAGAAATGAGCATGACCTTTCCTTCTGCAGCCTTGGCGTCATGATAGACTCCGTCCGCATCGAAAAATGAAAGATTGACTGTGGTACGCTTGAACTCCTCCTTCAATACCGTTTCCGTACTGACGAATGTCCATGTCGAATCCGGCAGATGCATGAGGTCGAATTTCTCCTGCCTGCCGTCCTTTTCATATGTGAATACAGCCTCGTACATTTCTTCTTCATCGACGGCAAAGGCGCTTCCTGCCTGAAGGGCTGCTGCCGGTTTGAAGTCCGTGAAGTCGATCAGTGGTATATATATCCATGAATATATGGTGAAGGCGAGTACTGATGCCATTACCACAGAGAATGAGACATATTTCTTCTTGAGGGGCCTGCCAAGGCACTTGGTAGGAAAGTAATTGGCTGACAGGAGGATGCAGAGCACGATGTTCTTGAGGAACGTCTGGGTATGTGTCAGGTGGATGGCCTCACCGAAACATCCGCAGTCCATAGGAGGATTGAAGATGACTAAAAGCAACGTAAGTAATGTGAAGAATCCTTGAAGAGCCAGGGCTGCAATGCCGACGACCTTGCGCCATACACCTGTAATCAGTGCAGCACCGATACCGGTCTCGAAAAAGGCAAAGAGAACTCCGAGAGGCTTGGCGGCAGATTCCAGAAAACCCATATGAAGAAAATCAAGATATTCCTTCATTACAAGTCCGGCTCCTGCCGGATCCATAAGCTTCACTATTCCTCCGAGGAAGAATACAAAACCGGTGATGAAACCGCAGAAACGTTTGGTTCTCAGCAATATGTACTTCATTCTTATCCTTTTATGGCTGCATCAACAACTTCTTTTACTTTGGCAAAAATTGCACCCGGAGGCAGCATTTCCCCATATTCGTCGCTGCAGTCGATCCTTATGAACTTAGGGTCGAGCTCGCACTGCCTGCGATATAGGTCACGAACTTTCTTCTGGAATGCCATGTCGGCTTCATGAATATCCTGAGCCCCTTCAAGATAATTCCTGTCGTCTCCGCCCCTCTGACTTTTCAGTTTGGATTCAACGAAACTGATAGGTACGTCAAGGAATATGTTCAGGTCAGGTACCGGCAGATTGAAGTCGCCATATTCGGTCTCGAAGATCCAGTTGCGGAGTGTCTCTGCTTCATCCGTGTCCGCAATCTTGGCGCACTGGTATGCTATGTTGGAATAGACATATCTGTCGAGAAGGACGTTGCCACCTTTTTCAAGGGTTTCGCGCATCTGAGGTGCTGCTCCGTGGCGGTCTTCTGCAAAAAGAAGAGCCACGAGCTGGGGATGTACGCTCTCGTTCGAACCGAAATCCCCTCTGAGGAATCGGCTTATGAGTCCGCCATAGACCGGGGCGTCATAGCGTGGAAAATGGATGTATTCGAGTGAGCCGAAAAGGCTTTCAAGATATGTTCTGAGTTTCTTTACCTGGGTGGATTTGCCTGCTCCGTCCAGTCCTTCGAGTACTACAAGCATGTCATTATGTTTTTATCAAGACACAAAGTTAATAAAAGATTTCTCTCTTTCTCTGTCATTCTGAGCGAAGTGAAGAATCTTTTTCACTAATTTTGCCCCATGATTTTCGACAAGAACAGAGAGATTAAGATTATGGGCATAGTGAATCTTACTGATGACTCCTACTATGCCCCAAGCCGTTGTCCCGAAGTGAATTCAGCCTTGAAACGCATTGAAAAGATGATTTCCGAGGGAGCAGACATAATAGACATAGGTGCCTGTTCGACACGTCCCGGTTCTCTTCCTGTGGGAGCAGAAGAAGAATGGAAACGTCTGAAACCTGTCCTTGAAGCGCTCAGAAAAGAGTATCCTTCTGCAGTCGTCTCCATAGATACATACTGGTCATCGGTCGTAAGGAAGGCATATGACCTGATAGGCAGCTTCATCGTCAATGACATATCAGCCGGCGAAGATGATTCCTCGATGCTTGAGACAGTAGGACGACTGGGGCTGACTTATGCAGCCATGCATAAGAGAGGGACTCCTGTGACCATGCAGTCCTTGACTGATTATGATGATGTGACCGAGGAAGTCATGTCATATTTTGCTGCGTTTTCCGTTAAGGCTCACGAGGCTGGAATAGATGACTGGATTGTAGATCCCGGATTCGGATTTGCCAAGACGACAGATCAGAACTGGCAGCTTGCCCGTGATCTTGCCGGGTTCAAGAAGTTCGGCCGTCCCCTTCTGGTGGGAGTGTCTCGCAAAAGTATGATTTACAAGAAATTTTCTATTTCTCCGGAGGAATCACTGCCTGCTGTCCAGGTACTGCACATGCATTCTCTGATAAACGGAGCTGACATTCTTCGCGTCCATGACGTGGCAGAGGCAAAGCGGACGACAGAGATTTATCGGATGGTGCAGTCGGATGACTCTCATGCATGATCACGGCAAAGTCTCCATGACGGTCAGATCCTCTTGATATAACCGATGCTGTCCGGTCCTTCATTGAAGAGGAGATCGATGGCAGAGAGGTCAGACCTGAAGCCGTGCTTTGGGGCAAAAACCTGAAAGTAAGGCTTTTCAAGTTGCAGCCGTGCAAGAATGTCGTTAGGACGTTTCGGATGGATGGCTTCACGAAGATCTGTGCAGTTGTGTCCGTCGCGCGAATATTCTTCGGTGAATCTCAGATCTACGGCAATCCCGGTCTTTTCAGTCAGGAAACGTAGCAGGGAAGTGTTGAGGTCGATGAGCTTCTCCGGCTTCTGTTCATAGATGGAGAAGAAGTCATCCATGTAATATTCGAAATAGGCCGATGTGCGGTAGGCCGATATGATGGCTCTACGGTGCTGATGCAGCCATGGCTTGGACCAGTCTATCCTTACCTCTGAAACAGGCTGCTTGTGGGTACCTCCTTCATGTACTATAGGAATATTGAGGTCCTGTACTCCGTCTGCCGCATAGAAACGGCAGCGGTTGCGGTAGGACTGCTTCTGATAATTCTCACATGCCTCAATATAAATTACGGACGGGGACAGTTCCGATGAACTGCCTCCGTCCGTTCTGTCGCTGAGTCCTTCCATCTCCTCCGCTATTGCAGCAAGGTAGGAGACAGGAGGAAGATAGGCTGTTGTGAATAGCTTAGGCACTTTAGTCGATGTTGCCTTTTGAAGAGTCGTTGCTCATGCCCCTGATGATACCTCTCTTCGAGCCTCTTATGAATTCGATGATGGTATCTCTTTCCTCGGACTGAGGGAAGCCTGACTCGATCTTTGCGAGAGCGTCGGACACGTTCATGCCGTCGTTGTATATCATGTCGTACATGTCCTTGATGTTGCGGATCTGGTCTGAAGAGAAGCCTCTTCTGCGAAGTCCCACGATGTTTACTCCTGCGTATGTGAGAGGATCACGTCCGCAGAGGATGTACGGAGGCACGTCCTTGTTGATCTTGCAGCCGCCTCCGATGAACGCATGCTTTCCGATTCTTGAGAACTGATGTGCCACGGTGCTTCCTCCGATTGTAGCCCAATCATCGACATCAGTCTCACCGGCGATGCCCACATAGCTTACGAGAATACAGTTGTTGCCGACCGTGCAGTCATGGGCCACATGCGAATATGACATGATGAGGACATTGTTTCCGATCTTCGTCACTCCCTTTCCGCTGGCCTTTGTACCTCTGTTGATGGTGGCGCATTCACGGATGTTCACATTGTCTCCGATCTCGACATAAGTGATTTCACCGTCGAACTTGAGATCCTGAGGAATGGCTCCGATCACTGCTCCTGGGAATACAGTGCAGTTCTTTCCCATCTTCACATAATTGAATATCGTTGCGTGCGGGAGGATCCTGCAGCCGTCGCCGATCTCTACATTTTCCTCGATGTATGCGTATGGTCCTACTTCTACATTTTCTCCGAGCTTTGCGTTCGGATGTACTGTTGCGAGTGGATGAATGTTTGCCATGATTTGTTGCTTTATGATATGTCCGGCCCTCGGCTATGCTCGGGATGACAATTGTTTTCTGATATGTTTTGCGGCATTGGTGTTGATGCCGTGTCCTGCCTTGAATGCTGTTACCCTGGCCTTGAGGAAGCCTCCGCACAATCTGAGGTCGCCTATCAGGTCAAGAAGCTTGTGGCGTGCGCATTCGTTAGGGAAGCGGAGAGTGAGGTTGCTCAGATAGCCGTCCTCGCGGACCTTGAGTGCCGGTACATTGAAGAGCGCAGACATGTTGCTTACCTGCTCGTCCGTAACCGGATGCTCTACAATCACAATGGCATTGTCAACGTCGCCTCCCTTGACGAGTCCGTTGTTGAAGAGGAACTCTATCTCGTGGAAGAACACGAAAGTCCTGCATGTGCCTATCTGTTCCGGATAATTGACAGATGCATCCCAATGTGCATTCTGCACTCCAAGAATCCTCGAGTTGAAATCCACCTTGATGTCATAGGAGAATTCCTCTGCCGGCTCTATCCTTACGACAGATCCTTTTTCGTTCGTCATTTCCACGGTCTCTGAGAGCTCGATATATCTGCGCGGTGCATCCTGCTGTTCGAATCCGTCGCCCCATATGGCATCTATATACGGTTTTGCGCTGCCGTCAAGAATGGGCACCTCCACGTTGTCGATGTCTATCAATGCATTGTCAACACCCATTCCTGTGAGCGCTGAAAGAATATGTTCTATCGTTGATACAGAAGCTTCTCCTTGAGAAATGGTGGTGCTTCTTGCTGTACAGCTGACATTTTCAGCTAAAGCATCGACATAGGCGTATTCACCTATGTCGGTCCTTCTGAATCTTATTCCTGTATCGGCCGGAGCCGGATTTATCGTCATTCTGGCTACTCTTCCCGTGTGAAGTCCTTTCCCTTCGAATGAATAGCTTTTTCTAACTGTCTGTTGCAACTGCATCTCTCTAATTTACCTTCCAAATTACTTTCCGGGTGTCTCCTTTCAGAGGACCCCATTATAATAGCGCGCAAAGATAGTCAAAAAAATCCATTTAACCACAATAAATCTTGCTGTCTTTCTGTAAGTTACTTACCTGCACGCTTGAACAACGCATAGCATCTCATGAAATCCTTGAGAGGGAATGCCGGAGAACCCATGAGCACCTGGCCGCTTTCCCTGACTTTGCCGAGTACGCCGGCCTGAGCTCCGATTGTCGTGTTGTCGGCGATCGTAAGGTGGCCTGCAACTCCTACCTGGCCTGCCAGGATGCAGTGTTCACCCAGTTTTGTCGATCCGGCGATTCCGGTCTGCGCGGCCATGACGGTGTTCGCACCCACTTCCACATTGTGAGCGATGACGCACTGGTCGTCGATCTTGGATCCTTTTCTGATTATTGTGGATCCCATCTGGGACTTGTCTATGCAGGCGCAGGCTCCGATTTCCACGTCATCCTCGATGATTACGTTTCCTGTGTGCTCGATCTTCTTCCATGTGCCGTCCTCAAGAGGCGCGAATCCGAATCCGTCAGCACCGATGACAGCATTGGAGTGGATGATGACATTGTCGCCGATGACCATGCCCGGATATATCTTCACACCGGGATAGATGATGCAGTGTGAACCGATCGTCACGTCGTCACCGACATATACCTGTTCGTGAATCTTTGTGTAGTCGCCGATCTTCGCTTTGCGGCCGATGTATGCAAAGTCGCCGACATAGACCTTTCTGCCTAACTTCGAACTCCAGCGTATGCTGCTCCTGTATCCTCTGTGCCTCTTGTATGACCTTTTTTTTGCGGTGACATAGTCGAGAAGCGAGGCTACGGCCGCGTATGAGTCGTCAACCCTGAGAAGAGTCGCGGAAACTGGCTCCTTAGGTTCGAAGTCCTTGTTCACTATGATTATGTCCGCCTTGCAGTTATAGACATACTGCTCGTATTTCGGATTGGCGAAAAAGCATATGGCTCCGGGCTTGCCGCTTTCTATGCGGGCGAATGTGGTGACTTTGGCCTCCGGATTGCCATCGACTGTTCCGCCGAGGATTTCTGCGAGCTCTTTAGCTTTGAATTCCATGATTTTCAGGTTATTCGGTTCTAATATTTTGTTTATTCTGATTTTATTCGTACATTTGCGTCGTGAGAATGATTCAGGGGGCGGCAGCCCCCTTATTTTATGCCCTTACAACAAATAAGATGAACGTATCAGAAATAATAGATGCAATAGGCGGCGAAATAGTTGCACGCGGATGCTTCCTTGTTGATGTTTCAGTCAGCAAAGATAATGATATTGTCTTGACAATCGAGTCGGAAAACGGAAAAATCGAACTTGATGACTGTGTTTCCCTCAGCCGTTACTTCGAGACTAAGTTTGACAGAGAGACCGAGGATTACTCGCTTACAGTGAGTTCAGCCGGTCTCGATCAGCCGTTCAAGGTTCTCAAGCAGTATCTCAAGGCTGTCGGTTCGAAGGTTGAGGTCCAGCTCAAGGGAGGAAAGAAGATGGTTGCGCTTCTCGAGGACGCAGATGAGGATGGCATAACATTGAAATATACAGCAAAGGAAGCTGTGGAAGGAAAGAAGAAGAAGGAACTTGTGGAGCATGTTGACCGTTTCACCATGGATCAGGTCAATGCCGTCAGACCATTCATTGAATTTAATTAAAACAATATAATCAGAAATGGAAAAGATTGAACTGAAAGACGCTTTTGCAGAGTTCAAGAACCAGAAGAACATCGACAGACCTACGATGATGGGTGTGCTTGAGGATGTGTTCAGAACTCAGATCACCAAGACTTACGGATCGGCAGATAACTTTGACATCATCATCAACATCGATAAGGGAGACTGCGAGATCTATTGGAACAGGGAGGTAGTCGAGGAGGTCGAGGACCCTAATACGCAGATCGCTCTCGAGGAGCTTGAGGATGATGACTATGAGGTGGGTGAGACTTTCGCAAAGAAGATCGAGCTCAAGGACTTCGGACGCAGAGGAATTCTCAATATCCGTCAGAATCTCCAGGGTCGCATCATGGACATCGAGAAGGCCAACCTTTATAATAAATATGTAGGCAAGATCGGCGAGATCTTCACCGGTGAGGTTTATCAGACATGGGCAAAGGAAGTGCTTATCCTCGATGAGGACGGCAACGAACTCAGACTTCCTAAGTCGGAGCAGATCCCTGGCGAGCATTTCAAGAAGAACGACACCGTAAGGGCCATCATCAAGAGTGTGGAGATGAAGAACAACACCACTCCTTATATCGTACTTTCACGTGTCACTCCGGACTTCCTCGAGAAACTCTTCGAGCAGGAGGTTCCCGAAATCTATGACGGCCTTATCACTATCAAGAAGGTCGTGCGTGTACCGGGCGAGCGTGCGAAGGTAGCGGTGGAGTCTTACGACGAGAGGATCGACCCTATCGGAGCATGTATCGGTGTGAAGGGATCGCGTATCATCGGTATCGTACGTGAGCTCCGTAACGAGAACATCGACGTGCTTCAGTGGACAAGCAATACTCAGCTTCTTATACAGAGAGCGCTCAACCCTGCCAAGATATCTTCAATCGTTCTCGGTGGAGAGGATGAGAAGATCAAGGTGTATATGCTTCCTGACGAAGTGAAGAAGGGTATCGGTAAGGGTGGATGCAACATCCGTCTTGCCGGTATGCTTGTAGGTAAGGAGATCGAAGTATGGAGGGAACTCCCTAAGGATGATGCGGACGAAGAAGAGGATGTGCTCCTCAGCGAGTTCGACGATGTGATCGACAACTGGATCATCGAGAAGCTTCAGGCTATCGGATGCGACACTGCCAAGAGTGTGCTCGCCCTTACAGCCGAGGATATCGCCAAGAGAGCGGATCTCGAGGATGAGACCGTGGAGGAAATCATGGACATCCTCCGTGCGGAATTTGAAGATGACGAAGAATAAGAATGTAATTCAGGGGTAAAATATGGCAGAAATCAGATT
The DNA here is from genome assembly GCA_017472115.1 of Bacteroidales bacterium. The sequence goes on from JAFUQW010000079.1 coordinate 29,802, forward strand.
AAGTAAACTTACAAAGCAATTCAGTATCGGACTTGCACGTCTCGTTGATTTTCTCAATGAGAAGGGCGCCAACGTGGAGATGAATCCGAATGCAAAGATTTCAGATGAATATCTTCCGTTGATCGAGGCTAAGTTCGGTGAAGACCTCAAACTTAAGAAAGACTCTGAAAAGGTGACCATCAAGCTTAAGGAAATCATCGAGATGGGATCCAAGAAGAAGTCTGCGTCTGAGGAAGAAGATATTCCGGAAAGGGAAGTTGTCATAAAGAGCAATGTGTTCAATACGGCTGTGCCTGAGGTTGCTCCGGTCAAGGAGGAACCTGTGGCGGTTGTTGAAGATAAGCCGGCAGAACCTGTCGTGGAGGCAAAGCCTGAACCTGTATCGGAACCGGAGCCTGCTCCTGTGCAGGAAGCTGCAAAGACCGTTGCCGGACCTAAGGTTATTGACAAGATCGACCTTTCTCAGTTTGAGAAGAAGCCGGCAGCACCGGCAAAAGAAGAGGTGAAGAAGGCAGAAGAACCTGCACCGGCAGTGGAGCAGAAGCCTGAGCCTGCACCGGCTCCCGTCCAGACCCCAGCGGAAGAGCCAGAGCAGCCTGTGGCCAAGCCTGAACCTCGCGAAGTGAAGATCGAGGTGGAGAGACTTGCGGGCCCTAAGGTGGTTGACAAGATCGACCTGTCTCAGTTCGACAAGAAGAAAAAGAAGAAGAAGAGAGAGAGAATAGGCAAGGATGGCGGCAGCCAGAAGGTGGATGTTACCAAGGTTGAAGCTTCCAACAATGCCGGCAAGAAGGATAAGAACAAGGGCGGAAACAACTCCCAGCAGCAACAGCAGGCTCAGGGCAAGGGCAAGAAGAACCGTCGTGACCGTGGCGGTGACAAGTTCAAGCCTGCAATGACCGAGGCCGAACAGGAGGAGATGCAGAAGGAGATCCAGAAGCAGATCAAGGAGACATACGCCCGCATGAACGAGAGCAAGAAGGGCAACTTCGGAGCTAAGCACAGAAAGGAGAAGAGAGAACTTGCATCCCAGAGGATGCAGGAGGAGATGGAGATGCAGGAACTCGAACAGAAGGTGCTCAAGGTGACCGAGTTCGTGACTGTGAACGACCTTGCGACCCTCATGAACAACACGCCTGTGACCAAGGTCATCGGTGCCTGCATGAGCCTCGGTATGATGGTGTCCATCAACCAGCGTCTCGATGCGGAGACCCTCGTTCTCGTAGCCGAGGAATTCGGATATGAAGTCGAGTTCGTGACTGCAAACCTTACAGAGGCGATCGAGCAGGGTGAGGTCGAAGATGCCGAGGAGGATCTCATGTCAAGACCTCCTGTGATCACTGTCATGGGACATGTTGACCATGGTAAGACATCGCTTCTCGACCACATCCGTAATGCGAATGTGATTGCAGGTGAGGCCGGTGGTATCACACAGCACATCGGTGCCTACAATGTGAAGCTTCCTGACGGACAGAGGATCACATTCCTCGATACTCCAGGTCATGAGGCCTTTACTGCGATGCGTGCCCGCGGTGCCAAGATGACTGACGTTGCCATCATCATAATTGCGGCTGACGACTGCATCATGCCTCAGACTGTGGAGGCGATCAACCATGCACAGGCTGCAGGTGTGCCTATGATTTTTGCAATCAACAAGATAGACAAGCCGGGAGCTAATCCGGACAAGATCCGTGAGCAGCTTTCGAACATGAATATCCTCGTCGAGGACTGGGGCGGAAAGTACCAGTGCCAGGAGATTTCGGCGAAGAAGGGCATCAATGTGGATCTTCTTCTCGAGAAGGTGCTTCTTGAAGCCGAGATGCTCGACCTCAAGGCAAATCCGAACCGTCGTGCTACAGGTGCCGTGATCGAGTCTTCTCTCGACAAGGGTCGCGGTTATCTCGCAACGATCCTTGTCCAGAACGGAACCATGAAGGTGGGTGATGTGATGCTTTCAGGATGCTTTACCGGAAGGGTGAAGGCGATGTTCAACGAGCGTGGACAGAAGGTGGAGGAGGCCGGTCCTTCAACTCCGGTTTCAGTCCTCGGTCTCAACGGAGCCCCTACTGCAGGTGAGACATTCAATGTGATGGCTGACGAGAAGGAGGCGAAGGATATCGCCAACAAGCGTGAGCAGCTGATCCGTATCCAGGGCATCAAGACCCAGAAGCATATGACTCTCGAAGAGATCGGACGTCGTATCGCGATCGGAAACTTCAAGGAACTCAATGTCATTGTCAAGGGAGACGTGGACGGTTCTGTCGAGGCTCTCTCGGACTCTATCATCAAGCTCTCTACGGAGGAGGTCCGCGTAAATGTGATCCACAAGGCTGTCGGAGCTATTTCCGAGTCCGACATTCTTCTTGCTGCCGCTTCGGATGCGATCATCATCGGTTTCCAGGTACGTCCTATGACTTCTGCACGCAAGCTCGCCGAGAAGGAAGAGATCGAAATCCGTCTCTACTCTGTCATCTACGACTGTATCAACGAACTCAAGAGCGGTATCGAGGGTATGCTGGAGCCTGAGCATAAGGAGGTTGTCACTGCGACTGCCGAGGTTCAGGAGACATTCAAGATATCTAAGGTCGGTACCATCGCCGGATGTATTGTCCGTGAAGGCAAGCTCCAGAGGTCTGCGAAGGTGCGCGTGATCCGTGACGGCATAGTGGTCTATACCGGTGAACTCGGATCTCTCAAGAGATTCAAGGACGATGTCAAGGAAGTTGCTATGGGTCAGGACTGCGGTCTCAACATCCAGGGCTACAATGACATCAAGATCGGTGACGTAGTCGAGGCATACACCATCGAGGAAATCAAGCGCAAGCTGTAATGGACCGTGGTGAAATGAAAAGAGAAGTTGACCTTTTGGGGCCAACTTCTCTTTTTATTATGTAGTCTTAGAATCGGAATCCGAAGGTGAGGAGGGCTTTCCAGAGGGTGCGCTGATTCCTCAGTTCAGGAACCGGTTCGAGCACGTAACCTTCCGAGTCGAAGATGTAGTCCTCGTATGGCATGATGTATTCGTCCTGAAGAAGAGTGGTCCTGACGGCTAAATCGGCGAAGAACGAACCTTTCGAGCTGTATCCCAGACCGAAGGAAATGTTCTGAGTCCTGCTCGGAGTGAGGGCGTTGCCCCAGCTGTCGATCTTCTCTGCTCCGGTAGTGAGTCCGTAACCTGCCCTGATGGCAAGGCTGCTGACAGGTTTCACCTCGAGGCCTGCCCTCAGCATATGTGATATGCCGAATCGTTCTCTGATGTCCATGTTGACGTCCTCGAAATACTCCCTGTCATAGTCATCGGTGCTGAACTTCATGTTTCCATAGTCGGCAAACTCATAATCGACGCTCACGACAGCCAGGTCGCGGAGAGTGTAGGCTGCACCGAAATTTGCTCTGAACGGCGAGCGCATCGAGTAGCTGTATCTTCCTGTAGGACTGTATGCCGAGCCGCTGAAGCTGTTGTCTGAGAAAGTCGTCTGGCCTTCTTCGTACCAGGTCTCTTCTATCATGTTGAGTACGGGAGTCTGGACAGCTGCTCCGATACGCAGACCGAAGCCCGGGGTCAGGATGAATCCGAACTTTCCGAAGAAGCCGGATCCGCTGGCGCTGTAGCTGTTCTTGTATTTCATGTTGTCGAAATATATGGTCTGGCCGTCATCGAGTCCTATCTCGAAATCGGACGGGTCGATCGCAGCCTCCTTGAAATACCATGTGTCGTCGTAGCTGAGTGTGCTGACTCCGAGATTGGCTCCGAGATAAAGAAAATCTGAAATGTTCGCACCGAAGTTGAAAAGATATTCGTATTTGCTGCCGTTCACATTCCTTCCGTATGTCTGTTCGATCGGGCCAGCCAAAGCGATGTCATATCCTTCACTGTTCTCGTATATGCCCTCGGAAGCTCCGACATATTCATCCTCGAAACCGCCGAATGGCGAAATCATTCCGCTCTGATAGCCGACCACCGATCTCCAGTCATAATAGTCGTAGGCATCTTCCTTGGCGAGACCGTCGGCAGGAAGTCCGCTTGATGCAGCCGCTACCGCACCCATGAAAGAGGTCGTGGTGTTGGTGCCGTTGGCATAAAGATTCTCATTCCAGCTGTTCGTCCTGTTGACGACGAAGCCGAAAGACATGTTCTTCAGTCCGGAAGAACGTTTGGTGTCCCAGTTCAGAGTGAGACCGATGTTCGGCATGGAGAACCGTGACATGCTGCTCTTCATCTGCCGGTCGAAGTATGGGAGGCTGCCGTCATCGTATGGAGACTGTCCTGATACCGTGTTTGTCGAAAAGGTCAATCCGGGGGTCAGGGTGATCTGGGAGTACTTTGCTACCGCACTTCCCGCCGGATTGATGGTGACAGCTCCAAGATCTCCTCCCAGAGCGGTGAAGGCGTTGCCCATCGCCACCGATCTCGCTGTCCCCTCATAATTGTTTTCACTGTACCTCAATGCATCATAGGCTGTCTGGGCGTGTGCCGCTGCCATGGACATCGCTGCAAGTAAAATTGTGATTGCTGTCTTTTTCATCATATCTGTATTAATGGATTGTTATCTTCTCATTCCGCCTCCGCTCCTGCTCACGCTTCCTCCGCCGCCTGACGATCTGGTTGCAGAACCTCCGTACGATGATGACGAGCTTCTGCTGAAACTTGATGAGCCAGATGATCTGTTGTAGTCAGATGAGCTTCTGCTCACTGCCTGTGAGTTGCTCCTGTATGTGTTCTCATTCTGTGATGACCTGTAGCTCTGTCCGGATGATGTGCCTCTGCTGCTTGATGACGAGCCGGCGAATCCTCTGTTGTAGGTGCCCTGGCCGCTTGAGGTTGTGCCCTGAGGTGCGGTTACCGGCCTTCTGTGGTTAGAAGGTCTTGTCGCAACGGCAGTCCTGCCAGAGCCTGAACTTGCTGCTGAAGATCTCACGGATGTGCCTGTGCGTCCGCCCGGAGCGGTTCTTGTCACTGTAGCGGCTCTTCCGGATGACGGTCTTGAGGTTACTGAAACCGGATTCTTGGATGCAGCCGTCTGGCGGTCTCGGACAGCCGATGAGGTCCTGGTTATCCCGCTCTTTCCTGCAGCCGGCCTTGAACTTACCGTGGTTCCGGAAGCTGTGGACTGTCTGTTTATCGGTCTGCTGCTTACGGAACTGCCTCCTCTGAGTGACGAACTTCCGGCGAACACTCTGTCGGATCCTGTGCTGTGACGAGTGCCGGTATATACTCTCGGTCTGTAGTCATCGTCAGGCTTATGGCCAGGCCCGTGCCCCGGATGATGGTGGTGATGGTGTCCCCAATACGGATCGTACCATCCGCCGTACCATCCTGCATAATGCGGATGCATGTGATACCATGGATCATACCATCCCCAATATCCCGCATATCCGAAGCCGTAGTACCAAGGATCATGGAATCCGCCGTAATACCAAGGGTCATAGTACCATGAACTGTATCTCCAGTAAGGATATGACCATGCTCCTGAATAGTACCAAGGGTAATAGTGGCGGCTCCAGTACCATGAGGAACCGACGCTGTAAGGGGTGTAGAAGTCCCATGGATCCATGATGCCGTTTCTCCAGTCATACGGATTTTCATAGATTGAAACCACCGTACTTCCGATTTCTCTGTCGAATTTTATGGTGGCAGCCATGTTGTCCGGAATCATCACGGTGTCTTTCCTGTCACCGAAGAGATATATCTGTGACGCCTTGGTCTTTTCTACAAGAGCTTGAGTCTCAGCTTTTTCCTCTACCTTTTCGGCACGGGACCTGATGGAAGGGGCACTGCTGTAGATTCCGTCTGCAAACCTCTGTCCGCTGCCGGAAGAGGCCATTTGGGCGGCTGTACCGCACGACGACAGCATCACGGCTGCCGCAATAAGTAGTACAGAACTCTTTTTCATAATGTTTTCTCCTTTATATTTTATAATTATTTCGTATCTTCGCAACTTGTTATGCTTTGCAAGAATTATACCGCCTGAAAGCGGTGTTTCTCATAAGCGCATTCATCTGCAATATTACATAGAAAAACTATAAAAACAAAATAACAATGGCAAAAGAGGTAACCAAAAGGTCGGATAATTATTCGCAGTGGTATGATAATCTCGTAGTCAAGGCTGACCTGGCTGAGCGTTCTGCAGTCAGAGGCTGTATGGTGATCAAGCCATACGGTTATGCCATCTGGGAGAAGATGCAGCATGAACTTGACAGGATGTTCAAGGAAACAGGTCATCAGAACGCATATTTCCCGCTTTTCATTCCAAAGTCATTCCTCAGTCGTGAAGCCGAACATGTAGAGGGTTTCGCAAAGGAATGTGCTGTGGTGACGCATCACAGGCTCATGGCCAATCCGGACGGTCCGGGAGTGGTTGTCGATCCTTCCGCACGACTTGAAGAAGAACTTGTCGTGAGACCTACGTCAGAGACCATCATCTGGAACACATACAAGAACTGGGTGACATCATGGAGAGACCTTCCGATTCTCTGCAACCAGTGGGCTAATGTCGTGCGCTGGGAAATGCGTACGCGTCTTTTCCTCCGTACCGCCGAGTTCCTCTGGCAGGAAGGACATACGGCACATGCAACACGCCTGGAGGCTGAGGAGGAAACAATGAAGATGGTGAACGTGTATGCCGATTTCGCTCGTAACTATATGGCTGTGCCTGTGGTCGTGGGTCACAAGAGCCCTAATGAAAGATTTGCAGGTGCGCTCGACACAATGACGATAGAGGCCCTCATGCAGGACGGAAAGGCCCTGCAGGCAGGTACGTCGCACTTCCTTGGCCAGAACTTCGCGAAGGCTTTCGACGTTCAGTTCACCAACAAGGAAGGAAAGCAGGAGTATGTATGGGCTACTTCATGGGGAGTCTCAACCCGTCTGATGGGTGCCCTCATCATGGCTCACGGCGATGACAACGGTCTCGTGCTTCCTCCGAAGCTCGCCCCTATCCAGGTCGTGATGGTTCCTATCACCGGCAAGGACGAGGCTGTCAACAACGGCATCCTCGACAAGATGTATGCTTTCAAGAAGGAGCTCGAGGCTAAGGGCATCAGCGTGAAGATCGACAACCGCGACACTCTGCGTCCCGGATTCAAGTTCGCCGAGTGGGAGCTCAAGGGCGTTCCTGTACGCCTCGCAATGGGTGGACGTGACCTTGAGAACGGTACAGTGGAGCTTGCGCGTCGCGATACATGCGAGAAGGCTTCTCACCCGCAGGATGGTATCGCAGACGTGATTGCAGCACTTCTCGATGATATTCAGGCAAACATCTATGCGAAGGCTCTCAACTTCCGCGACGAAAGCATCCGCAAGGTTGACACATGGGAGGAGTTCAAGGAAGAGATCGTCAAGGGAGGATTCCTCCTCTGCCACTGGGACGGAACACCTGAAACAGAAGAGAAGATCAAGGAAGAGACCAAGGCTACCATCCGATGCATCCCTGTCGATAGCGCGGTATGCGTAGAGGAAGGTACATGCATCTATTCAGGCAAGCCTTCTCATCAGAGAGTGCTTTTTGCCATTTCATATTAAGAAACTGTCATCCTGAGCGTCAGCGAAGGATCTAAAAATGATAAAAGATGAAAAGATTATTTACATCACTCATGTTTGCAGTCGCCGCCTTCACTGCGGCAGCTCAGAATGTTCAGGATGCGGCAGCCCAGGCTGCAATGGCTATGGCCGGTGCTCAGCAGGTGGAACAGAAGGTCGAGAAGCCTAACTATTGGGCAACGAGTCTCAAGACTCAGATAAATGTCGGACAGACATCTCTTACCAACTGGGCTGCCGGTGGTGACAATACTATTTCGCTTGCAGCATTCGTTGACGGCAACGCCAACTGGAAGAAGGGAGAAATGTTCTGGAACAACCGCCTTCAGCTTGACTATGGTTTCCTTTATGCTTCTTCAAAGCCTATACTTCAGAAGAATACCGACCGTATCTATCTTGAAAGCAAGTGGGGTTACAAGGCTCCTTCTACACAGAATCTCTATTTCTCGGCCAACTATGACTTCAAGTCTCAGTTCTCGACAGGTTACGACTACAAGACTCCGGGCAGCGTCGTGGATGAGAACGGTGCCGATCTCAAGGGATCTGCCCTGAGGGATGTATGGCGTGATGCCCGCCTTCTCAAGTCCAATTTCTTTGCTCCGGCATATACAAATCTCGCGCTCGGTATCGATTACAATCCCGCGAAGTGGCTGGCCATAAACTTCGCGCCTCTCACTGGAGGATTCGTGATTGTCAAGGATGCAGCCCTGAGGAAGAATTATTCTATGAAGGAGAAGGCTTCGACAACTCCTGAAATGCTTGCGGCGGCCGAGGAGAAACTCGCAGCTGCGGCTACTCCTGCAGAAGTCAAGACCGCTACTGAAGAGTTGGGTGATCTTTACAGGGGATCTAACTTCCAGTTCGGTGCCCAGCTCAAGATGGATGCCAAGGTCAATATCAATGACAACTTCTCTTACAGCACACAGGTGGTTCTCTTTGCAAACTATCTTGACATCAAGCGTTGTCCGCGTATCAACTGGGACAACCGTATCGACTGGAAGCTTGCAAAATACTTCTCATTCACTATCACGACGAATCTCATATATGATGATACCATCATGATTTTCAACGAGAAGGATGGTCTGGAGAAGCCACGTGTACAGTTCAAGGAGTCTCTTGCCTTCGGCTTTACATGGACTATTGCCAACAAGTAGTATAACAGTTTCCGATAATGCAGAAGCGTTTTGCACAATCTGTTGAAGATATAGAGGGGCGGATCAGCGAATGGTCAGCCCCTCTGTATCTTTCATCGGGCCGTCCACGCTATCTTGCGGCAGTGAGTGGCGGGGCCGATTCCATGTGCCTGGCGGATCTGTGCCTCAGAGTTCTGGGTCCTGAACGGTTTGCCGTCGCTCATTGCAATTTTCATCTCAGAGGGGATGAAAGCGACGGTGATGAAAGACTCGTCTCTGCATGGGCCTCGGAAAACGGAGTGGAATTTCATCGTACGGATTTCGATACGGAGACCTATGCGTCAGACAATGGAATCAGCATTGAGATGGCCGCCCGTGACCTCCGTTATTCATGGTTTGCGGAATTATGCGGGATTCATGGATTTGCCGGTGTCATGACTGCTCATAATGCCAATGATAATGCCGAGACCCTGATTCTCAATCTTCTGCGTGGTGCCGGACTTCACGGCATTTCAGGAATGGATGAAGTTTCGTATTGGACAGATCAGAGTCAGGAAGAGGGTTCAAGCAGGTCAGTAAGAATTCTCCGCCCGATGCTTTCATTCACACGCAGCCAGATAGAAGGATATGCCTTTGCATGGAAGATCAGGTTCAGGAATGACAGTACCAACAGTCTTTCTGACTATAAGCGCAACCGGATACGCAACGAGGTCTTTCCTCATTTCGAGAAGATCAATCCTTCATTTGTCCGCACCCTTAATCGCGAAATGGGATATTTTTCCGAAGCCGATGCGATCATGGAGGACTGGTGCCGTTCCCGTGTGGCCGGCATATGTAGGAAAAGCCCGGATCAGGAAGGTGATGGCATCGTAATAGATGTAAAGGGACTTCTGAAGGAGGCTCATTGGAAATATCTCCTGTATCATCTCCTTGCTCCTTATGGCTTTCATTCGTCAACCATAGCATCTGTGGAAAGTCTCCTGACTTCAGACCGCACCGTGTCCGGCAAGAGATTCGAGTCGGAAAAATATGTGCTTCTTACAGAGCGTTCGGAACTGGTGATTGCCGGAATTCCGTCCGAGAATCCATATCCGTCCGGAAATAGAATGCAAGAAGATGCGATAATGCCAGTCAGGACTCCGGGACGATATCATTTCAACGGAAGGACATTCAGAGTGGAAGTCTTTCCGAGAACTGACGGCTTTCAGCTCAGACAGCCTCAAGGGGTCTTGGTCATGGATGCAGACAGCCTGCCGTTCCCGCTTGTCTGCAGGAGATGGAGAGCAGGTGACTGGTTCAATCCTTTCGGGATGAAGGGAAAGAAAAAGGTCAGCGACCTTTTCGCCGATCTGAAATACGATTCCCGTTCAAAGGATGCCGCTGTGATGTTGATAGACTGCCGGCAATGTGAAATGGAAGAGAATCATGTAGCCGCTGTTCTCGGAGTGAGGATAGACAACAGATATAGAGTTACCGAAAATACAGAAAACATAATCAGAATATCTTATGAATAAGTCACTTTGCATAATTCTGGCCTCAATGATTGCGATGGTCAGCTGCAACACGCATTTCATAACGGATAAGTCTTATCGTGAGACAGTGGCGTCTGACCTTGAGACAAGAAAGTCCGTTATAGAAGCAGCAGGCATAGATATGGAGTCTATGTGCCTGTCAAAGGATGAAATGGAAGCTTTGCAATTCCTGTATGCCTACATGCCGTTGGGAGATATAGTCAACAAGACTCCGGAATATTATCTTGACCACTACAGACTCTCTCTCAAGGCTCTCAGGGAAATGCCATGGGGCAAGAGGGTGCCGGAACGGGAGATGAGGCATTTTGTGCTCCCGGTACGTGTCAACAATGAAAATCTTGATTCTGCGCGATATGTCTTTTATGAGGAGCTTGCACCGAGAATCAAGGGAATGACAATGCATGATGCAGTGCTTGAAGTCAATCACTGGTGTCACGAAAAGGCCGTATATATGCCTTCAGACCGTCGCACAAGTTCTCCGCTTGCTACAGTCAAGACAGCGTACGGGCGTTGCGGTGAGGAATCGACACTCCTGGTGGCAGCTCTCCGTTCGGTCGGAATACCTGCACGCCAGGTATATACTCCGAGATGGGCGCATACGGACAGCAATCATGCATGGGTCGAAGCATGGGTCGATGGCAAATGGCGTTTTCTCGGAGCCTGCGAGCCTGAACCTGTGCTTGATCTCGGATGGTTCAATGCTCCTGCAAGCCGGGGAATGCTGATGCATACTAATGTGTTCGGAAGATATGACGGACCTGAGGAGATTGTCCGTGAGACTCCCAACTATACGGAAATCAATGTCATAGAGCATTATGCTCCGAAGTCGGCATCGGTTGACGTGACCGTAGTTGACAAGGATGGAGTTCCTGTGGAGGGTGCGAAGGTCAACTATAAGATTTATAATTACTCAGAGTTCAACAGCGTGGCTTATAAACTCACCGATGCTCAGGGCAAGGCAGCTCTCACCGCCGGTCTCGGTGACATGATGATACATGCCGCAAAGGATGGCCGATTCGGATTTGCAAAGGTTACTTACGGCAAGGATGAGGCTGTGTCGATAGTTCTTGAATATGAAGAAGGATCGGCGATTCCTCATATGGAGATGGAAATCGTTCCTCCGGTGGAAAATGCTCAGCTTCCTGATGTTACGGATGAGCAGAGGGCTGAGAATACCCGCCGTATGGAATATGAGGATTCTCTCAGAAATGCGTATGTGGCGACATTCTTTGATAAGGAACGGGCGGAAGCTTTTGCAAGCCGGTATGCGGATCCTTCTTTGAGGAAGGCTGTTGCCGAGATTCTTGTCGCCTCTCGTGGTAATCATGGGGAGATAACAGCCCTGCTGGAGGAAGCGGCGCAGCATGACAAGCTGCCTCAGGCTCATGCGCTGCTTGCGTCATTGTCAGAAAAAGACCTCAGGGACACTCCGAAGTCAGTACTGGATGATCATTTCTCATGCATGGAGAGTGCAGATGATGTCAATGTTTATGGCCCGAGAGTCGATACCGAGCTGCTCAGACCGTATAGAAAATATTTCCATGAGAATATACCTGATTCTCTCTCTCAGATGATTAAGGCTGACCCTGCATCGTTTGTGAAATGGTGCAAGGAAAACCTTTCCATGCATGATGACATCAGCCTGCGCTATGTGCAGCTCGATCCTGTACGCGTGTGGGAGACGAGACTTGCCGACAAGGGGTCGAGAGAAATCTTTTTCGTTACTATGTGCCGCAGCTTTGGCGTAGCGGCATGGATGGATCCTGTAACCAGAGTCGTGAAGTATGCTGGTGCAGACGGATTCACATACGACGTTGACTTCGAGGCCCATGAGCAGATAGTGGCTCCGCAGGGCAAGCTCAAGCTTACCTACAATGAGATACCTCTTCTGGATGATCCTAAGTACAAGACTCATTTCACCCTTTCGAAATATGTCGATGGAGGCTTCCAGCTGCTCAATTACAGCGGTACATGGGCTTCTCTCTTCAAGAAGGCTCAGCCGATGGATTGCGGCTATTATATGCTTGTGAGCGGCTCAAGAATGTCCGGCGGAAATGTTTTTGCAGATGTGGAGTTCTTTACGATAGAGGAAGGCAGGACTACAGTCCGGGAACTCGTGATGCGTGACATAAAGGACCAGATCCGCGTAATCGGAAGCTTCGACTCGGAAATGAAATACTCATACTGTCATCTTGAGGAGGGCGGAGTTCCTTCTTGTCATCCTGAGGAGGGCGGAGCCCGACGTGAGGATCTCTCAGTTCTCGAGACCACAGGCCGCGGCTACTTCGCAGTGGCATTGGTTGACTATGGAACAGAGCCTACAAACCATGCTTTCATGGACATTTCGGCAGTGGCATCCGAACTTGAGGCATGGGGACGACCTCTTCTTGTGATATTCGCGACTGAGGATGACTTCAGGAAGTTCCGTGCACAGGACTTCAATCTTCCGTCAACCGTTCATTTCGGAGTGGATATAGACGGAAGGATGAGGGAAATGATTGCTGCTGAAATGAAGCTGGACAAAGGCGGACGTCTGCCGCTGATCGTCATGGCAGATACCTTCAACAGAGTCGTATTCTTCTCTCAAGGATACAATATAGGTCTGGGAGAAAGTCTTGTCAAGACTTCAAAGGCGCTATAGTGGCGGCGACCCTGCGCGCAGTCGTCCGGACTGTTCCATAAGGGTCGTCCTCGCTTCCCATGGCAACCTTAGGGTTGCGGAATATCATGCGGCTTTCTACTGGCTCTCTGGCTGAGAAATGGAATTCTCTCGCGCCGGAGAGCCTTGCTGTTTCAGCTATGTTTCCTTCCTTCACACCGCAGCCCGGCATGATGATGATCCTTCCTGCTGACTTCTCGACAAGTTGTGCCAGCAGGGGAGCACCTTCAAGGGCTGTCGGCATGCATCCTGATGTGAGAATGCGGGCGCAACCGAGATTTATGATATCTTCGAGTGCCTTGAAAGGGTCTGATGTGTGGTCGAATGCCCTGTGGAATGTAACAGGTGTGTCTCCGGCGGCATCCATAAGCCTTTTCATGTTGGCGATGTCAACCGTTCCGTCCGGAAGCAGACATCCGAACACGAGTCCGTCAGCACCAAGCTCCTTTGCAGCCTTGATGTCGTAGAGCATCTCCTGAATCTCATCCTCGGAGTATAGGAAATCTCCGCCGCGAGGCCTTATTATCACGTTCAGTCCGATGCTGATGCTCGCTCTGGCCTGTCTTATCATACCGACAGAAGGGGTGGTACCTCCCTCCGGTATCCCGGCACAAAGTTCTACCCTGTCTGCTCCGCCTTCCTGTGCGGCTATGCAGCTCGCTACAGAATTGGCGCATATTTCGAATCTGTACATTATCTGAAACTTATCTCGTAAGGAAGTCGTGCGTATGCCTTGCCTGTTTCAGTGGCTGAAACATCCCTGAATGCCTTTTCAACATCTTCTAACTGTGTTCCGGCAAAAACACCTTCGCCGGTTCCGAACACTTCCATCAGAGTGTCGAATGCTGTCAGCGGCTTCGGATATTCATCTATCCGGACGTCGTCCAATCCTGTCACACCTTGAATGCTGAGGGCAGCATATCTGATGGCGTCCTCAAGCGTTCCTATCTCATCGACAAGGCCGATCTCAAGAGCTTCTGCTCCTGTCCATACGCGACCCTGTGCTATTTCGTCAACTCTTCCCACCGGCATTTCACGTCCTTCCGATACGATTTCCGTGAATTTTGCATATATCTTCTCGACTGAAGCCTGCATATAGGCGACTTCCCTCGGGTCGAGAGCCCTCATTCCGTTGTACATATCCGCATGCCTGTTGGAATTTACCGGAGTTACGGTCACATGAAGCTTGTTCTTTATCGCTCCGCCGACGTCCGGAATTATGCTGAATACTCCTATTGAACCGGTGAGAGTGGTAGCGTCTGAGAATATCTTGTCACAGCCTGCTGAAATCCAATATCCGCCGGATGCGGCATAGTCACCGTAAGAGGCCACGACAGGAACCCTTTCCTTGAGCAGGTCGAGTTCAGCCTTGATCTTCTCGGAAGCCAGAACGCTTCCTCCCGGCGAATTCACTCGGAGCACTACAGCCTTCACGGTCGTATCCTTTCTGACATCGGAAATGATCTTTGCGAACCTGTCGCCTGCAACCTGCTGCTTCGCATTTCCGTCAACGATGTTGCCTTCTGCATAAATAACGGCAACCTTCTCCTTAGCCTTGTAATTGACAGTATTCTTAAGCTTTGCGTAGTCCTGAAGAGAAATCGTCTTGACATCCTCGATGTCCTCCGCTACAAAAAGGTCGCAAAGCTGCCTGTCAAGCTGCTCGCGTGTGTATAGCTCGTCAACCAATCCATGTTCCAGCCAGTCGGAAGGAAAATTGAGCTCGAGGTTGTTGAGGAGGGCGTTGAGCCGGTCGGTCGTGATTTCTCTCGAAGCTGCGATCTCGGTAGCCCAGCTGTCCCACATAGAATTGACCATGGCTGTGTTCTGCTCGAGATTCTCCTTGCTGGACGAATTCCTTACATACATTTCTCCTGCAGACTTGTATCTGCCATGACGGATGAGCTGCATGTTGATACCGAGCCTGTCAAGTACGTCCTTGAGGAAGATCATCTGTGACGATATGCCGTTGAACATGCTGAGTCCTCCGTCAAGACTTGTCATATATACCTTGTCCGCAACCGATGCAAGGTAATATCCTGCATTTGTAGGATTCTCTATATATGAAACGATGGCCTTGCCGCTTGTCCTGAAGTTGCCGAGTGCCTTTCTGAATTCTTCGATCTGCGCCAGGCCTCCTGTTGCCATGTCGGGAGTCAAATAAATGAATCTGACTGCAGGATCTTCGGCTGCAGCGTTGATTGCCTTGACTGCATTGTAGATGCCGAGTGTGCTGACTGCGGTGTTTCCTGCAAGAGAAGCAAAAGGGTCTGTCTCGGCATTCTGCTCGCTGAGCGTAAACGTTGACATGTCGATCTTCAGCACTGCCGACTGAGGCATGACCGGCTGTTTGTCGCCTGCCGCTGCTAACGCACCCACGACGGCAAACATCAGAAATACCGAAATCACACTGAAAATCAAAAGACCCAGAATGCTTGCCAGGGTCATCTTCATAAAATTCTTCATAACTCTATATGTTTAAAGTCCGTTTTGGTTTCTTTGACTCATATAATGCAAAAATACTACAAAAAATCTTAAAATCATTCATAAAATCGCCGTGTGTTATAAGTTGTTTATTTTCAGTTCGTTGCTTGTTTGGCTCGCATTCCTTTCCCGTCGAGCCGGACTATTCAACTGGTTGTGCTGTAGAGAGATACGTATCACGGAAACCTGATGTGGCATATGGAAAAATGTGCTGATTTTGCAATATTGGCATATTTTTGTAATTTTGCAGATTGTTATGAAGAATGTCATGATGAAAATATTCGCTCTGCTTCTGACCGTATGGTACTGTCTGAGTATCATAGGATTCGATGTGCATACATGCAGCGCAGAAGGCGTTTCTCATGTCATGACTTCTTTTACATCCCTCGACTGCGAGACCATTCACGGT
Organism: Bacteroidales bacterium; assembly: GCA_017472115.1. Next base: position 45,556 of record JAFUQW010000079.1, read on the forward strand.
CATCACCATCATGAGGCCTCCGAACCCTGCTCCTGCAGGACGGATGGCGGAGTTCATATTCATGCAGAGAAGTGCTGCACTGATGATTATCAGGTAATTTCCCTGACAGGAGTCCGGACTGATGAGACTCACGACCACTATGACGAGTGCCGCTGCGGTCATTGTCCATGCATAGATGCAGCCGTTTCTGAGGCTCTTTCTGTTCTTGTATCAATCGATCCGGAAAAATATGTCATCATACCCGATTCCGGGTTGATTGTGCATGAAGTCCATGCACTTTTCGGCATCTGGCGTATCTGATTCATATGACCGGGTGTGAGCAGGTCTGTCGAAACCTGACCACTCCCTTCTTTTTCTGTCGTGCCCTCTTGACTGCACGGCAACCGGCGGTCATGGCTTTATCCTCCATCTTCCGCTTTGTAAGTAATATGATCAAATATAACAGATAATGAAAAAGACAATAATATTATCATTAGCAATCTTAGCTGCCGCTTTCCACTCTTTCGCTCAGGTGAAAGGTGTGAACGGGCAGGTCATAGATACAACGGACATCTATGGTGAACGTGCCGACAGTCTCGATGCGGCGGTATTTGTCTCAAGGCAGGCCGGAAATTATCTTTCGAAAGGTAAGGAAATCAGGACAGAAGTGATTTCCGCTGCGGGGCTCTGCAAGATGGCATGCTGCAATCTTGCGGAAAGTTTCGAGAATTCGGCCAGTGTGACAGTAGGATATTCTGATGCAGTGACCGGAGCACGCCAGATCCGTCTTCTCGGTCTGTCGGGCGTATATACGCAGATGTTGGATGAGAACCGTCCGGTAATGCGTGGACTGTCAGCTCCTTTCGGCCTTTCGTATGTTCCCGGACAGTGGCTCGAGAGCATTCAGATCGCAAAGGGTGCGTCATCTGTGATCAACGGTGTCGAGTCAATGACCGGATCCATCAATATGGAGCATCGCAAGCCTACAGATGAGAAACCTCTTTTCATCAATGCAGCGCTGATGAGCGATACCAAGATGGACCTCAATGTCGCATCGTCACTTCAGATGGGTTACAAATGGAGTACTGTCATTCTCGGTCATGTGTCCGGAAATGTTGCGACCCATGACATGAATGGAGATACTTTCCTGGATGAGCCTAAGCAGCTTCAGTTCAACCTGTCCAACCGATGGCTGTATCAGGCAGACAATATGATGCAGATACGTTTCGGCGTGCGTGCTCTTCAGGACAGCCGTCTCGGTGGACAGATGCTGGAAGGTGAGGACGGGAAACATGTCCTATATGACAAGGATACCTACACTCTCATCCCTCAGACCGGCAAGCCTGATCCATGGGGCTCGGACATCCTGAACCGTTCGGTCAACGGATATTTCAAGATCGGTTATCCTCTTAATGAAGAGCAGACAAGCAGCGTGGCTCTTGTGGCAGACTACAGTTTCCAGGATATGGATTCGTATTTCGGTGCGACAAGGTATGTGGCCGATCAGCATTCGGTATTTGCCAACCTCATGTATCAGAACCAGTTCAATGAAAGCCACAGGCTGAATTTAGGCTTAAGCACGACTTTCGACCGTTATGACGAGGACTTCAGAAGGTCCGTCATCTTTCAGGATGTGGAGAAGAACGGAATCACCGATCTGGTGAATGCCGGCATATATGGAGAATATACCTATAAATACGGAGAGGAGTTTTCTGCTATTGTGGGACTTCGTGGCGACTGGTACAACAAGGCAGGCATGAAGTTCTCTCCTCGAGTGACCCTCAAGTATTCTCCTATAGAAGAGATTGTCATAAGAGCGAACGGTGGACGAGGACTGAGGTATTCGACTCCGCTGATCGACAATATCGGCGTGTTCTCTACCGGAAAGGCGTTCAACGGTGCATATGACGAGCATCTTCTTGAGGATTCATGGACATTCGGAGGAAACATCACATATTATCTTCCTTTCGGAGCTTCATCGGACACCTATCTGAGTTTCGATTATTTCAGGACTCAGTTCAAGCAGCAGATGGTTGTCGATTATGAATTGACGAAGAATGCCATAGACTTCTATGCGCTTGACGGAAACCGCTCGTTTACTGATAATTATCAGTTTGATTTCTCCGTCGATCCTGTGGAGCGCTTCAATATCACTGCAACATTCCGTTATACCAATGCAAAGATAGAACTCGCAGGCAAAGGCCTTGTTGAGAAGCCTATGACAAGCCGTTTCAAGGGGGTGCTCAACCTTCAGTATGCCACAAATCTCAACAGGTGGATATTCGATTTCACCGCATCTCTTAACGGATCGTGCAGAGTATATGATTTCATGAAGGACATCAACGAGGACGGCACTATGACCGCTGCTCCGAAGGAAGGTGTGGCGAGGATGTACAAGAACGGCAGGACTCCTGTCTATCCGATGCTGTTCGCTCAGGTCACCAGACGTTTCAAGGGATGGGATGTGTATGTAGGTGCCGAGAACCTTACAAACTTCCGTCAGAAGAATGCGATCATAGGATGGGAGAATCCGTCCCAGCCTTCTTTCGATGCAAGTTGTGTCTGGGGCCCTCTCATGGGAATAAAGGCTCACATAGGATTCCGTTTCACACTTTGGAAAACCGTTTAAAACATCAGGATATGAAAAAGACTCTAATCATCATCATGGCTGCAGTAATGGCGTTTTCTGCAGCGCCGGTACAGGCTTTCGCAGCAGATGCAGATATGGCTGCAGAGCAGCAGAACAAAAAGAAAAAGAAGGGTGAAGTGAAGGATGTTACCTTCAGTGTCTATCTTCACTGCGAAAACTGTGTGAAGAAGGTTCAGGAGAACATAGCATTTGAAAAAGGAGTGAAAGGCCTTGAAGTGTCTCTTGAAAATCAGACTGTGGCTGTTAAATACGATGATGCAAAGACATCGGAGGATGTTCTAAAGGCAGCGATCGAGAAGCTCGGTTATCCGGTAAGCGGCAAGCTTGAGCCGGGACAGAAAGCTCATGAGCATGATCACGGACATGAGCATCACCACAATTGATGATTATTTTTCCTTTCTGTAATAGGAGGCTACAGGGAGCAGTGCAATGAGATAGCCGATCAGTGCGACGCCTCCGGCAGTCAGAAGAATATCTGACCATGAAAGTATCACCGGATATGCCTGGACAACGAAATGTCCGGGCATTTTTATGAATCCCAGATGCTGCTGGAGAAGAGAGAACGCTGTCCCGACTGCAAGTCCGCAGGCAAGTCCGACAAGGGAGATCATCCATCCTTCAAGGATAAATATCCTTTTTATAAGGCTTTCAGGAGCTCCGAGACTTCTTAAGGTTCCGATGTCCTCCTTCTTCTCTATGATGAGCATCGAGAGACTTCCGAATATGTTGAAAGCGATGATTATGATGATGAAGATCAGGATCATGTATATTGCCGCCTTCTCGTATTTCATCATCTTGTAGAGTGCTTCATTCTGCTGGAATCTGTCCCTGACGTTGAAGCCCGGGCCGAGCCTTTCGCTGATCTCTTTCTGAACTCTTCTTATTTCTTTCTTGTCCGAACTGTCATTGAACCGTATCTCTACGGCTGAAACCTCGTCCTCGTATTCCAGAAGTTCCTTCATGCTCTCGATCGGCAGGACCATCAGGTCGGCATCGATGTCGCTGCTTACGGAAAATATGCTTGAAGGCCAGACTTTTATGAACTGAAGTGATGATGCGGGATTTGCGAGTGATATACGTCCGGTCCGGGTGGGGAAGTATATCTCTATTCCGGACAGGAACCGTGGACTTATGCCCATTTCGTAAGCTAATCCTGCTCCTACGGATGCCATCGGGATATCGCCTTTATGCAAATGGAATTCACCTTCTGTAAGATGGTCTTTCAACGGACTTTCTTCCTCATATATCCAGTCAACCCCCTTCGCCTTGGCAATTCCCTGTTTGCCGTCGTAGCTGATAAAAACCTGTTCCTGAAGCACGCAGCACATGTTCCTGACGGATTCCTGTTCATAGATCCAGTCATAGACTTCACCTTCAGGAACGAATACCTTTCCTTCTGCCGGGGTTATCATAAGATCAGGTTCGACATTGCTCATCATTGACCTGATGAGCGAGTCGAACCCGTTATATACCGATAATATTATGATGAGTGCGGCAGTGCCGATGGCCATGCCTAAGGCGCTTATCGCCGAAATTATGTTTATCACATTATGTGACTTCTTGGCGAAAAGATACCTTTGGGCTATGAACGGCGCTAACTTCATCTTTAACTATGTCATTTCGAGCGAGCTTGGCGAGTCGAGAAATCTCTATTTTTTCAGCAGTTCCTCAATGTGCTCCACATAGTCGAGCGAACTGTCAAGATAAAATGCTATTTCCGGAACTATTCGCAGCTGCTTTCCCATCTTGCCTCCAAGTTCGCCTCGAAGAGCCCTGCAGTTCTCCTGAAGGGTTCCCATCACAGCCTCGGCCTTTTCAGAAGGAAATACGCTGACATATATCTTGGCAACGGAAAGGTCCGGACTTACCTTCACTCCGCTCACGGATACGAGTGCGCCGCCGAACGCAGCCATACCCTTGCTGCGGATGACCTCGGCCATCACTTTCTGAATCTCCTTGGCAACCTTCAGCTGCCTTGTGCTTTCAATATTCTTTTCCATATCTTTCTACAATGTCATTCTGAGTCTTTTACACTGTCATCCTGAGCCTTTGGCGAAGGATCTTTATAGTAAAGATTCTTCACTTCGTTCAGAATGACAGAATACTTTACTGACAGACTCTTTATACTTTACTGAACGACCTTTATGATGAAGTAGTTCTTCTTTCCCTTCTGGGCAAGGATATACTTGCCGTTGATGAAAGACTCTTCTCCGATCCGGGCATTGATGTCATTCACTTTCTCCTTGTCGATGCTCACGCCGTTGGCCTGGATCATCTTGCGGCACTCTCCCTTTGACGGGAATACCTGTGTCTCGCCGGCAAGAAGGTCGATGATGCCGATAGGGAACTTCTCTGCAGGAACCTCGAATGTAGGCACACCGTCGAATACTGCGAGGAATGTTCTTTCGTCAAGATTCTTGAGGGCGTCCTTTGTCGCATTTCCGAAGAGCATCTGCGAAGCTGCCACGGCATTCTCATATTCTGCTGCGCCATGTACCATTGTGGTCACCTCCTTTGCGAGGAGCTTCTGGAGTTCGCGGCGCTCAGGTGCTGCTGAGTGCTGAGCGATTGCCGCATCGATCTCCTCCTTGCTGAGCATGGTGAAGATCTTGATGTACTTCTCTGCGTCAGAGTCAGATACGTTGAGCCAGAACTGGTAGAACTGATATGGAGATGTGCGCTCCGGATCGAGCCAGATGTTGCCCTTCTCTGTCTTTCCGAACTTTCCTCCGTCAGCCTTGGTGATGAGAGGGCAGGTGAGTGCGAACGCCTCCTTTCCGAGGATACGGCGGATCAGTTCAGAACCGGTGGTGATGTTCCCCCACTGGTCTGCACCACCCATCTGGAGGGTACATCCCTTGTGCTCATAGAGATAGAGGAAGTCGTATCCCTGGAGAAGCTGGTAGGTGAACTCTGTGAAAGACATTCCGTCACGAGCCTCGCCCGAGAGTCTCTTCTTCACTGAATCCTTGGCCATCATGTAGTTCACGGTGATGTGCTTTCCGATCTCACGTGCGAAATCAAGGAAAGTGAAGTTCTTCATCCAGTCGTAGTTGTTCACAAGTTCGGCCTTGTTGTCCGCATCCGACTCGAAGTCAAGGAATTTGCTGAGCTGTGCCTTGATGCATGCCACGTTATGGTTAAGTGTCTCCTCGTCGAGAAGATTACGCTCCTGCGACTTCATCGACGGGTCACCGATCATACCGGTCGCTCCACCCACAAGGGCGATTGGCTTGTGTCCGCAGTTCTGGAAATGCTTCAGGATCATGATGCTCACCATATGTCCGATATGGAGTGAGTCAGCAGTAGGGTCGATACCCACATAAGCCGCAGTCGATCCTTCCATAAGTTTCTCCTCTGTTCCCGGCATGATGTCCTGGATCATGCCTCTCCACCTGAGTTCCTCTACAAAATTCTTCATATATCTTTTTCTTCTATTGTTATCTGTCTGTCCTCTCGCTCAGCTCCGCTGTCCTCTCGAGCGAGCGAAGCGAAAGCTTCTCTTTTCGCTTGCAACCCACAAAGATAGACAAAAATTACCATATATGAAACAGCAGCAGTCCAGCCGGGCCGGAAAGCATTCCTCGGGCAGAAACCATTTTTCCCAAAAAAAGAAGCGACGGTACAAGATTTCACGGATTCTTGTACCGTCGCTGACTTATATCAGGCCAATCTCCTTGTTTTCGAGAGCGTGGGTACATGTAACTGCAAAAATGTGTACCCACGCTCTCGATAGAGCAGAAGAGGATGGCCTGTGTGCCATCCTCTTGAAAAATCATTCCTTGCAGCAACGGACAGGAAGCCCGTTCGCACGATCGGTATCTGCCATTGGCTTAACTGCGCCACCAGAGTAGTATGTGTACAGAATATACGCTTGTGGATATCCGGTAGGAGAGGAGCACGACCAATAGCGACCGTATAGACCGACATACTTGAGATTTCCATCATCATATCCTCTTTGGCCCTGAAGCGGGTACCATATAGGGGAGGATTCTCCGAAGTCGCCTGAGAAGTTAAAACCCTTCTTGGTGCTGTCGTAAGTACTATTA
>JAFUQW010000080.1 GCA_017472115.1 Bacteroidales bacterium
CAGCGCATGGTCAAGAAATAGTCCAGACTACAACGGCTTAACATTAAAGATGAAGCCGGCTTGTGTAAAAGCAAGAGTAGCAGGAAAATCCCGTGGACAGCAATGTCCGTACGGGTTCGATTCCCGTCCGAGGCACATCTTGATTCCCTCTTTGAAATTTTTCAGAGAGGGAATTTTATTTTGACAGAACGTGCTCCAAGGTTATTTTGAGTAACCTTGGAGCACTTGATTATTCCTTAGAAAGCCGTATAGACCAGATGATGGTGCTTCAAGGTCGTCCAAAATGACCTTGGAGCACATTGACTATCTGATATTCCCGGCAAGATACTGATCGTATGCGGCCATGTCGATCAGGCCGTGACCTGAGAGGTTGAAGAGTATGACCTTCTGCTCGCCTGTCTGTCGGCATTTTCCGGCTTCCCTGATAGCTGCGGCGATTGCATGACATGATTCGGGAGCGGGAATTATTCCTTCCGTTCCGGCGAAGAGGCAGCCTGCTTCGAAAGACTCCGGCTGATCTATATCAACCGCCTCCATCATGCCGTCCTGAAGAAGTCTCGACACGACAGTGCCGGCACCATGATATCTCAGACCACCGGCGTGAATATTGGACGGCTGAAAATCATGCCCCAATGTGAACATCGGCAGCAGAGGAGTGTAGCCGGCTTCATCACCGAAGTCATATTCGAACCGGCCCTTTGTCAGCTTAGGGCAGGCAGAAGGTTCTGCTGCGACAAATCTGGTCTGACGCTCACCGCTGAAGACATGCCTCATGAACGGAAAGGAGATTCCTCCGAAATTGGATCCGCCACCGAAGCAACCGATGACAACGTCCGGATACTCTCCCGCCATCTCCATCTGCTTTTCTGCTTCCAGACCTATGATTGTCTGATGCAGCGTGACATGATTCATCACCGAACCCAATGTATATTTGCATCCAGGAGTCATCCTCGCGAGTTCAACAGCCTCGGAAATAGCCGTCCCAAGCGATCCCTGATGGTTGGGAGTACGGGTGAGGATATCTTTTCCGGCCCTTGTGGACATCGAAGGCGAAGGAGTCACCACCGAGCCGAACACCTGCATTATGCTACGCCTGTACGGTTTCTGTTCATAACTGATCTTGACCTGATAGACGGCGCTCTCCAGACCGAATACCTTGGCTGCGTATGACAAGGCAGCGCCCCACTGACCGGCTCCCGTTTCAGTAGTTATATTGGTCACACCCTCCTCTTTGCAGTAATAGGCCTGAGCAAGAGCGGAATTAAGTTTATGAGATCCTATGGGACTGACACTTTCATTCTTGAAATAAATGTGGGCGGGAGTTCCAAGAGCCTCTTCCAGAGCATACGCACGGACAAGCGGCGTACTTCTGTAATAAGCGTAACGCTCAAGAACAGGCTCGGGGATATCAATCCACCTGTCTGTCATATTGAGTTCCTGCATGGCACATTCACGGCTGAACAGTCCGGAAAGGCTTTCTACAGTCACAGGCTGACGGGTCACCGGGTCAAGCATAGGGAGCGGTTTCTGAGGCATATCTGCAAGAATATTATACCATCTGTCCGGAATACCGCCTTCGGGAAGGAGAAATTTCTTCTGTTTCATGTCAAGTTCGGATAATACTTTACAAAAATAATGATTTTTATATCTAATGTCAATTTATTATCTTCGCACAAACCTGAATTAAAGATATGAAACGGATCTCAATCCTGATGACAGCCGCCGTCATTGCGACAGGCTGCGGAAAAACAGACGACAAACTGAATATCCTTATCGGAACATACGGAGAAAACATTTATGTGTATTCCTTCGACCAGAGCAGTCTGGAGTTTACAGAAAAAGCGAAAACCGAGGCCCGTAACGCTTCTTATGCATTGGCCGGAAAAGACGCTCAAGGTGGCATATATGCTGTGAGCGAAACAGGTGACGACTCCGGTGCATATTCATTTGCAGACGACGGAAAAATCTTACTGACATCCGAAAAAAGACAGACCGGAGCAGACCCATGCTTCGTGCTTCTTCATGAAGGATATATGATGACTGCCGACTACAGCGGAGGATCGATAAGCATATTTCCAATAATGAAAGACGGAGCGATCGGAGACCTCGTACATAGGTCTGTATTCCATGGAAGCGGTCCTGTCACAAGCAGGCAGGAAGGCTCGCATATCCATCAGCTGAAGGCCGTACCCGGACATGATGACCTGATACTGGCTTCTGACCTCGGTGCCGACAGGATCAGACTTCTGCGGTTTTCTACAGACAACGGCAGTCTTACCCACATTGCAGACATAGAATGTCCCTCAGGCAGCGGTCCGAGACACATGGAATTCAGCAAAGACGGCAGGATGCTCTACTGCATAGCCGAGCTGTCCGGAGAGGTGCTGGTCTATGAAATGACAAAGGAAAACCAGACCGACGAAGCGCCTTCCTTCACACCGGTTCAGATGATTCAGGCAGACGAGGTCAACGCCGGAGGCAGCGCAGACATTCACATCCATCCCGACGGCACATGGCTATATACCTCGCACCGCCTTGACAATGACGGGATATCAATATTCAGGATAAAGCAGGACGGCTCCATCGAAAAGACAGGATATGCACGCACAGCCCGTCATCCGCGCAACTTCATGATCACTCCTGACGGAAACAACCTGCTCGTGGCATGCCGCGACGACAAGGTCATCCAGGTGTTCTCAATAGAAAAGGACGGAAGCCTCACATTGAAACCTTCCGTCCTCAGATTCGATCATGATATGCCGTCAAGCGTAACCCTATTCAAGTAGAGAATTGAAACGGTCACGTACCGTCTTGGCAAATTCCTCTTCGCCATAGATGTCAGCAAGTTCGGCTACGTATGACAGACAGTTGTAGCATGCCTCGAATTCACGACGGGCAAAATCATAATGCTGAATGAAGAACTCGGCTGAATAGAGAAGTTCGTCAACGAATCTCTCAGCAAGTTCCAATCCCTTCTCGCCGGCTCCGGCATTGAAATATGTGTCGATCATGTCGATGACCATATACTCGTTGGAAAAGCCGAGATAAGTCATGTCGAGAGGGAAATTCTCTTCCGGAACACATTCCTGACACATGTCCAGGAGTTCTACGGCACGCTCGGAATCACCTATCTTGAGCATTTCCTTGGCAGCATTGACAAAAAGATTTCTCTGAGACAGGACTCCGCAGAATGTGTAGAAATTCTGATAATCGACGAAATAATCAGGCCTCTTGAGCGCATCCCACTTATACACATTCTTCATCTTATGATAAAGGTCCTCAGGATCCGCAAAGCCGATGTCGGTACTCTTCGTCTTGTTCTTTATCGGAACCAGCTTGTAGGAGAATCCTTCATACATGAGGTAGTCCTTTATACCTATATTTATGTCGCCTCCCATGCTTAGAAGGTTGATCGGACGGTCCCACTTGTAGCTGGAAAGAAGATCGAGCATGAAGAGTTCCTGCTTTGTGAGATAGTTCTTGTCCTTCGGCATCTCGAGAACGATCTGATCAGGAATCATGTCCGCATACTTCTCGTCAAGTATGCCGTATTTTATGACGTTCTCCTTGTCAACAGGAACAACGAGCTTGCGTGACATGATGTAATCAGCAGACCGGCCGTTTGAAAGAGGAATCTTCGCATCAGGATGCTTGAATATACGCATAACATCCGACAGAAGGATAGGCACGTCACGTGTATCATATATATATATGAATTCGTTGGTGCCGTAGAGGTACTGGCGAGGGCCGACGGTCAGGTCAAGAGGTGCAGACTCGTTCACGGCGTACTTCATCTGATCGATATGCCAGTCCGTTCCCAGGAGCGAAGTGTTGGCGATGCGGACATCAGTACGGATTCCCTCAACCTCCTGAGCATACCAGAGAGGGAAGGTATCGTTGTCTCCGTGGGTCACGAGAATGCCGTTCGGTCCGACAGAATTGAGATAGTTCGAAGCCATCTCTACTGCGGTGTAACGATTGCTGCGGTCGTGGTCATCCCAGTTCTCGGCTCCCATAAGGACAGGAACGCCAAGCAACACCACTGTCACAGCTGATGCTGCCGCAACATTATCTTTCTTCATCTTGTCGCTGATCCATCCATATACCGCAGCCACTGCAAGTCCGATCCAGACTGAGAAGAAATAGAATGAGCCGGCATATGCGTAGTCACGCTCACGGACCTGATAAGGAGGCTGGTTGAGATAGACCACAATCGCAATTCCGGTCATGAAGAACATAAGGAAATTGAGCCATGTACCCCTCTTGTCCCTTCCGAACTGGAAGAAAAGACCGATCAGTCCCAGGAGCAGAGGAAGCATATAATAATGATTCTTGCCAGGATTGTCCTTCAGATAGCCGGGAGCATCAGACTGGTCTCCGAGACGGATCTTGTCGATGAATCCGATTCCGCTCTCCCAGTTGCCTGCAAACGGATCTCCCGGTGTAGGGCTGTGAATCTCGTTCTGACGTCCGGCGAAATTCCACATGAAATATCTCCAGTACATCCAGTTGAGCTGATAGTCAAAGAAGAATGTCAGATTCTGGAAGAAGGTAGGCTTCTTGTGTTCGGCTCCGGCTACAGTCTTGCCTTTGCCGTCCATATATGACTGATAGAATGATATGTACTTCGGATCGGTGCTGTTCCACATTCGAGGGAAAAGCATCTTGCCTTCAGGCAGATACTTGATCTCGCCCGGACCCGGAGCCTTGATGTACTTGTCTCCCATCGGTGCCCAATAAGTCGTCTCCTCAACTTCATACGGAGCATCGAAGTATTCTCCATAGACAAGCGGATTGCTTCCATACTGTTCACGGCCGAGATAACGGACAAGAGTGAACGGATTGTCCGGCTGATACTCGTTGGTCGGAGTCTTGGCTGACGAACGGATGATGACGATGCTGAAGAGCGAGAAGCCTATCACTATGGTAGTGAAGCACAGAAGAACGGTATTGGCAAAAACCTTCTGCTTCTTCATTGTGCTGAAGAGTCCCCAGAAGCACAGGGCGAGCAGAGCGACCATAAAGAATGCCGCACCGCTGTTGAACGGAAGCCCGAGGGTATTTACAAAGAACAGGTCGAAATACGCGGCGAACTTAGGCAGATAAGGAATGATGCCGAACAGGATTATCGCAAGAATGATCACCGACACAAGGAAAATCTTCACATATTCCCAAAGGCTGTAATGCCCGTTCTCCCTCTGCTTGTAATAGAACATGAACACAAGGGCCGGAATAGCCAGAAGGTTGAGAAGGTGGATTCCGATAGAAAGTCCCATGAGGAATGAGATCAGAACGATCCATCTGTTGGCGTATGGTGTCTCGGCCTGTTCGTACCATTTGGTCATCGCCCAGAACACCAGAGCCGTCACAAGGGATGACATCGCATAGACCTCGCCCTCTACCGCCGAGAACCAGAATGTGTCGCTGAATGTGTATGCAAGGGCACCGACGGCACCCGATCCGAAAATCGCGACAGCCTTGGCAAGAGAATAAGTGCCGTCCTCAGAAGGCTTCACCACTCTCTTGGCAAAGAACACGATGGTCAGATACAGGAAGAATATGGTGAGCGCCGAACAGAGGGCACTCAACGCATTTACAGTCACCGCAGCATGAGCGGCATCGGCAAACATCGTGAAGAATCGTGCAAAAAGCTGGAATACAGGGTTTCCCGGCGGATGACCCACTTCGAGCTTATAAGACGAAGCGATGAACTCACCGCAATCCCAGAATGATGCGGTCGGTTCTATTGTCATCAGATATACGACTGCCGAAATCACGAGCACCGCGGTCGCGGTCAGTCTGTTCCATAATGTGAATTTTCTATTATCCATTTTTTCAATTTTCAAAACTTACAAATATACAACGATATTCCTTATATTTGCAAAATAATTTCAAGACCATGGCAGACAACGACTGGAAAAAAAGGCTCGGAGTGGTGTTTTCCACCAATCCCGACTTCGCATATCAGGAAGAGGTGCAGCAGGAGGAGACAACTCTTGAGCCATCGAAGCAGAATCTCATCGTAGGAATCGACAGGAAAGGGCGCGGCGGAAAGCAGGTGACCTTAGTCACCGGCTTTGTAGGCAGAGCCGACGACCTCGCAGAGGTCTGCCGCGCCCTCAAGGTGAAATGCGGAGTTGGAGGTTCGGCCAAGGATGGAGAAATAGTCATCCAGGGAGATTTCCGTGACAGGATAGTCGCACTGCTCAAGGACATGGGCTACAAAGCCAGAAGAGGAAACTGATATGATACTGCAATTCATATCATTGGCATCACTCCTTATCATAATCACGATGTTGAGGAGGATTGTCAATGTAATGCCATCGGTATTGACTTGCATCTGGAGATGGAAGGAATGCATCAACATCGATTCCGACATAAAGACCGGAAGAGACAGGGACTTCACGGCTCTTGCCCTCATACTCCCGTTCTGCCTGACTGCAAGCAATACCGGAATCCTGTCATTCCGCTTCATGAATGACATGGGTCCGGAGGCCGCCTTCGGAGTAACTGTTGCAATATTTGCCGCATACATGCTTTTCCGGCTGTTCACATCCAAGGTATTTCTGCCTCAGAAAAGCAGAAGGGACAACAGAGTGACCGACAACAGTGACCGCACATTCTTCATCATCCTCTCCATCTCAGTCCTTGCATGCCACTGGATAATGGGGCTCATGAATGCCGATGTGACCGCCACCAGAAGCACAATACTTTGGCTATCAGCCATAATATATGGACTTTACATCGTGAGAAAATTTCAAATTTTTCAATCTTCTCATTCAATTTTCACCTCTTTTTTGTACCTTTGCGCCCTCGAAATAATCCCCACCGGCACATTAGCTGTCTCGGTAATTATTTTTTAAGAATGATGAGCGTGAAGAAAGTACTTATATCACAACAACAGCCGAAGGCTGCATCCCCATATTCACAGATAGAAGAGAAGTTCGGCACAAAGTTCGACTTCCAGCCGTTCTTCAAGATGGAGCCCCTGACTTCCAGGGAGTTCCGTACTCAGAGGATCAACATACTCGACCACACTGCAATCGTATTTTCGGCACGTACAACCATCGATGCCTTCTTTCTGCTTTGCGAAGAACTCCGTGTGAAGGTTCCTGAGACCATGAAGTATTTCTGCACCACAGAAGCTGTGGCCAACTATCTGCAGAAGCATATAGTATATAGGAAAAGAAAGATATTCTATGGAGACGGTACTCCGGATTCCATAATCGGCCTCATAGGCACCAAGCACAAGGGAGAGAAGTTCCTCATAGCTACAGCCGAATCTTCAAGCAAGGATGCCGTGACAAAGATCTTCGAAACACAGAAGTTCGACTTTGCCACAGCCGTATTCGTCAAGCCTGTAGCCCAGGACCTCAAATCGCTAGATATCCGGTCATATGACCTGATGGTGCTGTTCAATCCTGCCGACGTGAAGTCACTTTACGAGAATTATCCTGATTTCACCCAGGGAGAGATCAAATTCATATCCTACGGCAGATCAGTTGTCAAAGCCATGGATGAAGCAGGACTCAGCATCGAAATCTCAGCACCGACCCCTGAAATTCCGTCGGTTGCCAAGGCCCTCGAAATATTCCTGTCAAAAAACTGAAAAAGTGGACATACAGCGCACTGAGACATTTCCCAAGAAAGAGAGACTGTGCGGCAAGACCGGCATCGAAAAGCTTCTTGCCGAAGGTCGTCACGGAAGTGTCTCCGGGCTTCGTTTCATATACCTTCGGGACAACGGCCTCGGATTCAACCGGATAATGGTGTCCGTCCCCAAGAAACTCTTCAAACGCGCAGTCAGGCGCAACCTGCTGAAACGCAGGATCAGGGAAAGCTGGCGCAGGCGCAAGCACGAGATGAACGCCGCCGGCACAGACATTCTCTTCATATATCCGACCAAGGAAATCCAGACCTACGGACAGATATATGACGCCATCGGCCAGGCGATTGAAAAAATCAACAAGGCATGATAAGAAAGATTCTCATCTTCCCTTTCATTCTCCTGATAAGATTCTATCAGGTCTGTATCTCTCCGCTCAAACCGCCAAGCTGCCGTTTCACTCCGACCTGTTCCCAATATGCTCTCGAGGCATTCCGCAAGCACGGCCCGATAAAGGGGCTTTATCTAAGCATCCGCAGAATTCTACGATGCCATCCGTGGGGAGGACATGGTTACGACCCTGTTCCGTAATCAAACCACGCGTAAAACAACCTACAACAGGTAAAACAACAACAAAAACAACAAAAGCAACAACCGTGTAAAAGGGACGAAAACCGAACTTTGCCCTCGGTTAAGAATCTTATTCGTCTCTTTATGCGGCTCTTTTCTATCCAAGAAAAATGTGTGCAATTCCCTTAAAGATCCGCAGAGAGAGTGACCTCAGAAACGAGGTTATATAAAAAACGGACGCCGTGACGGTGTCCGTTTTTTATATGGGCCGCAGCTGACAAGGGTCAGTCTAACTTAAGCACCGCCATGAAGGCACTCTGCGGAACTTCCACCGTACCGATCTGGCGCATTCGCTTCTTACCCTGCTTCTGCTTCTCGAGAAGCTTTCTCTTACGGGTGATGTCACCGCCGTAACACTTCGCGGTAACGTCCTTGCGGACAGCCTTGACAGTCTCTCGCGCGATGATCTTCGCTCCCACGGCAGCCTGGATTGCAATATCGAACTGCTGGCGAGGGATGAGTTCCTTGAGCTTCTCGCACATCCTGCGTCCGAAATCATATGCGTGATCGGCATGAATCAGAGACGAAAGCGCATCTGCGGGATCTCCGTTCAGGAGAATGTCCAACTTGACAAGCTTGGCTTCCTTGAACCCTACGACATGATAATCGAATGAAGCATATCCCTTGGAAATAGACTTGAGCTTGTCATAGAAGTCAAAGACAATCTCAGAAAGAGGCATTTCGTATGTAAGTTCAAGACGGTCGGCGGTGAGATAATGCTGGTTGATGAGCACTCCCCTCTTGTCAAGGCAGAGCTTCATGATCGGGCCATAATAATCCGAGCGCGAGATCACCTGAGCCCTGATATAAGGTTCCTCGATCCTGTCGATGAGGGTTGCAGGCGGAAGTCCCGAAGGATTGTGGACATCGAGACATTCTCCCTGGGTCGTATATACCTTATAGGAAACGTTCGGAACAGTGGTGATCACGTCCATATTGAATTCCCTGAAAAGACGTTCCTGAACGATCTCAAGATGGAGAAGTCCGAGGAATCCGCATCGGAAACCGAATCCGAGAGCAAGCGATGACTCCGGCTCGAACACTAGCGAAGCGTCATTGAGCTGGAACTTCTCGAGCGAAGCACGAAGTTCCTCATACTGATCGGTCTCGACGGGATACATACCAGCAAAGACCATAGGTTTCACTTCCTCGAAACCTTCGATGGCCTTCTCGCATGGACGCGACACATGGGTGATCGTGTCACCCACCTTCACTTCGACGGCGGTCTTTATACCGGAAATGATATAGCCCACGCTTCCGCACGGGATCTCGCCCCTTGGGTGCATCTTCATCTTGAGCACGCCGATCTCGTCGGCCACATACTCCTTGCCGGTGCTGACAAACTTGACCTTGTCGCCTGTCCTGATGCTGCCGTTGAGCACCTTGAAATAAGCGATGATACCTCTGAACGAGTTGAACACCGAGTCGAAGATAAGGGCCTGGAGAGGAGCATCAGGATCGCCTGTCGGAGCCGGAATCCTCTCCACGATGGCATCAAGAATTTCCGGAACGCCCTCACCCGTCTTGCCGGAAGCGAGAAGGATATCCTCAGGCTTGCATCCGAGAAGATCGACGACCTGATCCGTCACGACTTCTACCATGGCTGACTCCACATCTATCTTGTTGAGCACGGGGATGATCTCGAGATCATGCTCGATGGCAAGATACAGATTAGAAATGGTCTGAGCCTGAATACCTTGAGTGGCATCTACGACAAGAAGAGCTCCTTCGCACGATGCGATTGCACGGGACACCTCATATGAGAAGTCAACGTGACCCGGAGTGTCGATGAGATTGAGTGTATATGTCTCGCCTTTGTACTGATAGTCCATCTGGATGGCGTGGCTCTTGATCGTGATGCCCTTCTCCTTTTCGAGATCCATCGAGTCAAGGACCTGGTTTTCCATGTCACGGGCGTTCAATGTGTTGGTCACCTCGAGCATTCTGTCCGCCAGAGTACTCTTTCCGTGATCGATGTGCGCGATAATGCAAAAGTTTCTTGTATGTTTCATCTTATATATATAACGGCTGCAAAGATAGCAATTTAGTGATGTGTAAAAAATAATCTGCATCATTTTAAGAGAAAGTAAAAAAGTTACGATTAAGTTCTTTTTGTATCTTTTCTCCTTTCTCATCGGTCACATAGCCCGCTATGCTCCCTCTTCGTAAGAAGAAAATATACTAAAAATAACTTTTAAACTGAAGCAACTTATTTTTTACACATCACTAAAGAAAAATTTTAACTACTTTTGTTTAATCCAACAGTGTTTTAATGTGTCTTATTATCCGATGACTGACAGCGAAATCATAAGACTATATGGCAGCGGAAGGCATGAAGATGCGTTCAACGGCATAGTAGCCACCTACTCGGAGAGGCTCTACTGGCACGTACGCCGCTTTCTGTGCAGTCACGAAGACACCAACGACCTGCTTCAGGATATATTCATCAAGATATGGACCGCACTGCCCGGTTTCCGAGGCAATTCACAGCTTTACACATGGCTGTACAGGATCGCCACCAACGAGACCCTCAACTATCTGCGCAAGCAGAAGTTCAAAGCCATGGTTTCGCTCGACTCCGCTTCTGAAATTCTAAGAAAAAAGATAGACGATGACCCTCATTTCAACGGCAACGAACTGCAGAGAGAGCTTCACAAGGCCATCCAGAGACTCCCTGAAAAGCAGCGGCTGGTATTCAATCTGAGATATTTCGATGAAATGAAATATGAGGATATTTCCGAAATAACCGACACCTCGGTAGGCGCACTGAAAGCTTCTTATCATCACGCTTACAACAAGGTGAAGGATGAAATGAATAAACTTTTTTAATCAGATAGTGTCTAACATTTGCTATGCAGAACGAAAAGGACATATTGAAATCGGCTCAAGAGCTCAAGATAATGCCATACAGCGTTCCTGACGGTTATTTTGACCGCCTGAAGGCTCAAGCGGCATCGGCGGCTCTCGACAGCGGAGAAAGGCATAGACCTTTCTTTACGCGACTCGCGCCGTACGCAGCCATGGCCGCGGTATTCGTGTTCCTTGTGACAGCCGGCACCTTCCTCCTTGAAAGGACTACACCGACTGCTCAGGACGAGATGGAAGAGTACTTTTTCTACTCAAGCCTGATGCCCGTCACAGACCCTTATGCCATCGAGACCGTGCAGACGGCACAGGATGAGATCGCGGATGACGACATCATAGAGTACCTCATCTATTCAGGTGTGACAGCAGAAGTGATAGAAATTTCAAATCAAGAGATATGAAAAGGAAAATGATACTTGCTGTAATCATTACAGCTATTGCGGCATTCGCCGCGACATCGTCACAGGCTCAGGACAAGCACGAAAAAGATGGCGACTGGAAAAAGAAGATGATGAGCGAGAAAGTGGCCTTCTTCACTGTAGAACTCGACCTCAGCCCTGAGGAAGCACAGAAATTCTGGGCTGTATATAATGAAATAGACAAGGAGAAAGACGAGGCTACAAAGGCTATGTTCAAGGCATATTTCGAACTTGAAAAAGCTCTGAAGGAAAACAGGTCCGAAAAGGAAATCTCGGGGCTTCTCGACAACTACATCAAGGCCAAGGAACAGCAGGACGAAGTCGATATGGAGGCACACGACAAGATCAGGAAAGTGCTCTCAGTCAATAAGACGGCAAAGCTGTATATTGTTGAAGAAGAGTTCAGAAAGCAATATATCAGACGCCTGCACGGAGGTCCTCGCGGCCACTGACATGACCGTCAGTCCGGTTATCGGATTCAGGCAAAGAGATAGAAATCACGGGTGAGGGACAGATATTCGTCTGAATATCTTCCCTCTTCGTGTATGGCTACGGTCCTGTCTTCGGGAGAGACGCATCTGCTGCGGGAAAACTCTGCGATTATTCTTATAGGCGCCTTCCGCGGCACCGTACGTACCCTTATGATGCGGAAAAGATGCAGGCCCGACATACGGGCATACCTTGTCAGATCGTGTTCGGTGTCCGCCGGCAGGACAAGGGACAATCTGCCGTCCGGGGAGAGCCTGTCGGCGGCAAAATCCAACAGTTCGCGATAAGAAAGTCCGGTGGAAGTGTGCCGGGCATTGTTTCTGCGAAGATCAGGTGCGGTGAGAGTCTCGTCAAAATACGGCGGATTGGAAAAGATCAGGTCGAATCTTTCATCAGGGAGAAGCCCAGACGCATATCCGTCAAGAGACTCGTTCCGGGCATGAAGGATATCAGACCACGGAGAATTACGGAAATTCTGTGCTGCCTCTTCAGCCGAAGCCTCGTCTATATCTATTGCCGTGATTGTCTGTCCGGGAGACGTTCCGGCTGTGTCCGACATGGAATGATGAATGTCCTCCACCCTCTGCGCCGCCATAAGGGCGATTGTACCGGTGCCCGTCCCCACATCCAGAAACCTTGCGTCAGAAGGCAGGATGGTCATTACGGCTCCGAGGAGAACTCCGTCGGTATTGACCTTCATGGCACTGCGCTCGTTTACCACATCGAATTTCTTGAACCTGAACGTGCTCATACCCTACCGCCGGAGTTGTCAGGACGCGCCTCGTCGATGAAAGCGCCGTCCTGCATGAAGAAAGAACGGTCACACATGGCTGCAAGGTCGGGGTCATGCGTCACGATCACTATGGTCTGGCCATATTTTTCACGGAGAGTGAAGAAAAGTCGGTGAAGCTCCTCCTTGGTCCTGGTATCGAGATTGCCGGAAGGCTCGTCCGCAAAAAGTACAGCAGGCCTGTTGATCAGAGCACGAGCGATGGCCACTCTCTGCTGCTCGCCTCCCGACAGTTCCGAAGGCTTATGCGTAAGTCTCTCTGACAGACCGAGTTCACCAAGCAGATCCTTGGCTGCAGTCTCAGCATCAGCTTTGCTTCTGCCGGCTATGAATGCCGGAATCATCACATTCTCAAGAGCCGTGAACTCCGGCAGGAGATGATGGAACTGAAACACGAATCCGATACGCCTGTTGCGAAAATCCGATAGTCCCCTGCCTGAAAGCGAAAGGACATCCGTTCCGTCTATCGTCAGAGATCCGCTGTCAGGAGTCGAAAGCGTTCCGAGAATCTGGAGCAGAGTCGATTTGCCGGCCCCGGACGCTCCCATGATTGAAACGACCTCGGACTTCTTCACCTCGAAATCGATACCTTTCAACACCTTGAGTGTGCCGAAAGACTTTTCTATGCCTTTTGCCTGTATCATCCGTACTGTTTTGTGCAAAGATAGTCAATTTATCATTGGTATGACAATGTCGGATGTGCTTCAAGGTCATTTTGAGCGACCTTGGTGCACGGTAATCAGCCTCAGAAACGTCTGAAATCCATATCGATGTGCTTTAAGGGATCAACGGAAAAAGTAGGTTGGTAAATTTAGTCTTGTTACCTTTGTGGTATGGTAACAAAGACATTATTAGAGACAATATTTCCAAGTGTCATCGTTGAGAACTTTGACATCGTATCAATACAGCATTATCCCAAG
>JAFUQW010000011.1 GCA_017472115.1 Bacteroidales bacterium
GTTGTGGCACTCGAGGGTGACGTTGACGCATTCTGCTTCAACCGTGAGCTCGCTAAGGAAGACGGCTCAATGCCTGTAACCGGTGAGACTCTCGCATTCAAGGTGACTGAGCTCAAGCGCAGCGCCAAGAAGGTAACTCTTTCACATGCAAAGACATACGCTGCTGCAGTTGAGGAGAGAGCTCAGAAGGCCGCTGCTGAGGCTGACAGCACAAAGAAGGCTGTGAAGAAGATCAACTCAAGCGTTGAGAAGACAACTCTCGGTGACCTCGATGCACTTGCAGCACTCAAGAGCCAGCTCGAGAACAAGTAATCGGATGAACTTCACTCTAAAAGTATTGGGCACGGCTTCGGCCCTGCCCACTACTGACAGATATCCAAGCGCCCAGGTACTCGATGTACATGGGCGCTTGTTTATGATTGACTGCGGCGAGGGAGCACAGATGCAGATACGCAGGGCGGGGCTTTCCTTCCTTAAGATCGAGCATATCTGTCTGTCACACCTGCACGGGGATCATATCTTCGGCCTGTTCGGTCTGCTCTCCACGATGAGCATGCTCGGACGCACCTCTGAACTCAGGATTTACGCTCCGTCGAGCTTTGCCGGGACGCTTGAGTTCTTCAAGGAAAATTACGGCGAGGGACTGAGATTCCCGATAGATCATGTCGTTCTTGACATGAAGGAGCCGACCCTTGTCTATGAGAACAAGTCTGCAGAACTTCTCGCTTTTCCCTTGAATCACAGGATCGATACATACGGCTTTATCATCAGGGAAAAGCAGCCTCCGTTCAATGTCCATAAGGAGGCTATAGCGCGCTATGGCCTGACAATAGCTGAAATAGGGGCCCTGAAGAGAGGAGAGGATGTGGTGCGACCTGCAGGTCCTCTCACAGTTTCTTGCATGGAAAACGGTTTCAAGCCATGTTCCGGGACGGATGAGCCTATGGTGATAAGAAATACTGAGGCTGCATACCGCCCATACGAGCCGCGCAGTTATGCCTACTGCAGTGACACGGCGCCTTTTCCCCGTCTGACTGACTGGATCCGTGGCGTCACCATGCTGTACCATGAGGCGACCTTTCCCGAAGAAATGTCGGAGATGGCTGCAAAAACCTTTCATTCCACCACCCGGCAGGCAGCCCGTACTGCCCTCGAGGCTGGTGTCGGCAGACTGATTGTGGGACATTATTCATCCCGTTACCCTTCGGTGGATTTCTTTATTGACGAACTTCGCGACATCTTTCCTGAGTCATATCTTGCTCATGACGGAGATGTCTTCCAAATATAATTCGTATCTTAGCAGATTATGAAGAGATTGACATCAACTATTCTGACTTTCCTGTGTCTGACTTTGTCGGCATCGCAGGTTCCTGCACCGGAAAAGACCCCTCAGGTCATATATATAGAACAATTCGCGACTCTTGCCGTAGAGGAAATGTACCGCAGCGGAATACCCGCCAGCATAACTTTGGCTCAGGGCCTTCTGGAGTCAGGTTACGGCCTCTCGGAGCTTGCCGTGAAGGGAAACAACCATTTCGGCATCAAATGCCACAACAACTGGACAGGCGGAAGAATGTATTATGACGACGACAGGAAAGGGGAGTGCTTCAGGAAATACAAGAGTCCCGAGGAGTCATATCGTGACCATTCCGATTTCCTGCGTTACAGGGACAGATACAAGTTCCTGTTCGACTACAAGATAACGGATTACAAGTCATGGGCGCATGGACTCAAGAAAGCCGGATATGCCACCGACCCGTCTTATCCTAAGAAGCTTATCAATCTTATCGAGACTTACGGCCTGCATGAATATGACAGGAAGCCGGCATCATTCGCGAAGTCAGACAGAAAGTCATCCAAGAAGGCTGTGAAGGAAGCCAAGAAAGCAGAAAAGGATGCAAGGAAGTCAGAAAAAGAGCATGTTAAGGAAGCTGTCCGTGAAGTTGCAGAACAAGTGTCCGAGGTTGAAAGTCAGCTGCCTCCGGCTCCGAACGAGATAGAGCAGGTCAAGCCGCTTTCCGACAGCAGGAGACAGGAATTCCATTTCTCGCTTACCCGTCAGATGTACTCTCAGAACGGAGTTCCTTTTGTATATTCGGCAGAGGGTGAGACTTATCAGAGCATTGCGGCATCGAACAATCTCTTCGAGAGGGAGATCCTGAAGTTCAATGATGCCTTCAAAGGTGAAAAGCTTCTGCCCGGTACCGTAGTATATCTTCAGCCGAAGAAGAAGCAGGCCGCCAAGGGTCTTGACAAGCATGTCTTTGAGGAAGGGGATTCCATGAGAGCCATTTCCCAGAGATTCGGAGTCAGACTCGACAGACTGTATAAGATGAATTCAATGCCCGAAGGATATGTTCCCAAGCCCGGCGATATAATAAGATTGAGAAAATGATGAGATTGAAATTGAATATATGGGTTGTCATTGCAGCTGTTCTGCTGGCAGGAACGGCAGGTTTTCTTGCCGGGAGGTATGTGAGTGACAACAGGAAACCTAATTTCCCGGGGAAATATGTCCTGTATGTACGTCCTGAAATGAGCGTCGATCAGCTTAGGGACTCTGTCGTAAACGGAGCTGGGGCTCTCAGACCACGCAGTATAGACCGCGTATTCCGCAAGATGGATGTGGGGGAGAACATCAAGCCGGGACGTTATGTCATAGATGCTTCCTCCACGAGTATCTATGTCGCGAGGATGCTTGTGTATGGATGGCAGACTCCTCAGAATCTTACCCTTTCCGGTACGATAAGAAGCAAGGGGAGCATAGCTAAGAAAATATCTGCACAGATGATGGTGGATTCTGCTACGATAGACAAGGCCTTGAATGATACAGCTTTTCTGGCCGGTTATGGGTTCACTCCTGAAAATGTCTTTGCCATGTTCCTGCCGGACACCTATCAGATGTATTGGACAGCATCCGTAGAAGATGTTTTTGACCGTTTCAAGAAGGAATATGACCGGTTCTGGACAGCAGATCGTCTTGCCAGGGCTGAGGCCCTGAAACTGACTCCTATGCAGGTGTCTGTCATGGCTTCGATTGTAAATGGTGAGACTCTGCAGAAGGCGGAATATCCGGTGATAGCAGGGGTTTATCTGAACCGCTATCGTAAAGGGATGAAGCTTCAGGCCGACCCTACAGTAGCCTTCTGCTTTGACTATACCCTTGACAGAATCCTCAAGAAGCACCTCACGGTGGACTCTCCATATAATACCTATAAATATAAGGGACTTCCGCCTGCTCCTATCAATGTTCCTCCAAAGGCATGTATCGATGCCGTGCTGAATCCCGACAGGCACAATTATCTCTATTTCTGCGCAAGCCCTTCATTTGACGGTACACACCGTTTCGCTTCAAGCTA
>JAFUQW010000081.1 GCA_017472115.1 Bacteroidales bacterium
GGATGGAGCTGATGCAAAGGTCGGTGACATCATCATCAAGATTCCTCGCGCAATCGGTAAGTCGAACGATATCACCGGAGGTCTTCCACGAGTTACAGAGCTCTTTGAGGCACGTAACCCATCTAACCCTGCGATCGTTTCAGAGATCAACGGTGAGGTCATCATGGGTAAGATCAAGAGAGGTAACAGAGAGATCATCATCAAGAACAGGTCTGGTCTTGAGAAGCACTACCTTGTGCCTCTTACCAAGCAGATTCTCGTTCAGGAGAATGACTACGTGAAGGCAGGAACAAGACTTTCTGACGGCGCGGTTTCTCCTACAGATATCCTCGGCATCCTCGGTCCTATCAAGGTTCAGGAGTACATCGTCAACGAGATCCAGGAGGTTTACCGTCTCCAGGGTGTGAAGATCAACGACAAGCACTTCGAGATCATTGTCCGTCAGATGATGAGAAAGGTTCAGATCAACGATCCGGGCGATACTGAATTCCTGCCTGAGGAGCTTGTTGACAAGTGGATGTTCATGGACACCAACGACAGGATCTATGGCAAGTACTTTGTCCTGGATCCGGGTGATTCGGAGACTTACTCTGAAGGTGACATCATCACTGCACGTGAGATGAGGGGTGAAAACTCTTCACTCGAGCGTCAGGGGCTCAAGATGATGGTTCTCCGCGAGGCCAGACCTGCAACAGCGAGCCAGGTTCTCCAGGGTATCACAAGGGCTGCGTTGAAGACAAACAGCTTCATCTCTGCAGCTTCATTCCAGGAGACTACCAAGGTGCTCAGCGAGGCAGCTATCCGTGGCCGTGTCGATACTCTCGAAGGTCTTAAGGAGAATGTCATCTGCGGACATCCGATCCCTGCAGGTACAGGTCAGAAAGAATTCCAGGAAATCCTTGTCGCTCCTGCAACCGACATGCAGAAGAATCTTGCGGATCTCTAACAGATCTCAACATAATCAAAGAGAAGCCGACCATCAGGTCGGCTTCTCTTTTTGGGGTAATGTTGCCTGCTGCGATAATGCGTTTATCGCATCTTGTAAAGTCTCGAATACGTTTATCGCATTATTGTAGCATCGCGGTCCGGACCCACTGAGATGATCTTGATAGGGACACCGAGGTACTGCTCCATGAAGGCGATGTAGTCACGGAACTCAGCCGGGAGTTCTTCTTCAGTGCGGCAGTGCGTAAGGTCGGTGTTCCATCCCTTGAACTCTGTATATACAGGCTGGATGTCGGCGTATGTGTCGAAAGGCCACTGGTCAGAAGCCTGTCCGTCAACTATGTATGATGTGCAGACCTTGATGGTTTCGAATGTGTCGAGACAGTCTGACTTCATCATGATGAGGTCGGTGACGCCACTGATCATGACTGCATACTTGAGCGCTACAAGGTCGAGCCAGCCGCATCTGCGCGGACGTCCTGTCACTGCACCGAATTCGTGTCCGATCGCACGGATCTTCTCACCGGTCTCGTCAAAAAGTTCGGTAGGGAACGGACCGCTGCCGACACGTGTGCAGTATGCCTTGAAGATGCCATATACATGTCCGATCTTGTGAGGATTCACTCCAAGTCCCACGCATGCACCTGAGCATGATGTCGTAGATGAGGTCACGAACGGATATGAACCGTAGTCGATGTCGAGCATCGATCCTTGTGCACCTTCTGCAAGGATGTCATGGTCTTTGAGAAGATTGTTTACATAATATTCGCAGTCAACCAGTTCGAACTGGCGGAGATACTCGACAGCTGCCATGAATTCTGCATCTTCTGCATGAGGGTCGCACTCGTAGCCCATCTGGGTGAGGAGTGTGATATGGCGGTTCTGGAGTTTTGCATATCTGTCAGCGAAGTCCGGTGCAAGGATGTCGCCTACGCGGAGTCCATGACGGCTGATCTTGTCTGTGTAAGTCGGACCGATACCCTTGAGAGTCGAGCCGATCTTTCCCTTGCCCATCGCAGCTTCATTTGCTGCATCGAGCAGCCTGTGAGTAGGCAGAATGAGATGAGCCTTCTTTGCGATAACGATGCGCTCAGTCACAGGAATGCCTGTCTTTGCTATGTTCTCGCATTCACCTCTGAATGTGATAGGGTCAAGAACAACGCCGTTTCCGACGATGTTCTTCGCATCCTTTCTGAAGATACCTGAAGGCACAGACCTGAGCACGAAGCTCTTGCCCTCGAAATGAAGAGAGTGGCCTGCATTAGGACCGCCCTGAAAACGTGCTACCACAGGATATCTGCTTGCAAGGACATCCACAATTTTTCCTTTTCCTTCGTCGCCCCACTGGAGGCCGAGTACTACATCAAGTTTCATGATGATATATTGTTCTTTTGGTTTCTGTTTTAGAATGGAAGATCGTCTTCCGGCATGTCGTCAACTAAATTCTGAGTGGCAGCCGGCTGCTGTGGCTGTGCCGCAGGCTGTGGGTATGCCGGCTGCTGATAAGCGGACTGAGCTGGCTGCTGATATGGCTGAGCCTGCTGGTAGCCACCCTGTGCCGGCTGCTGGTAGCCCTGTTGTCCCTGAGGCTGATATCCGCCTTGACCGCCAGGATTGTCAGACTTCTTTCCGAGAAGCTGAAGTGTATCAGCGATGATCTCGGTAGTATAGCGTTTGTTGCCGGTCTGGTCATCCCATGACCTTGTGCGTATGCGGCCCTCGATATATAGCTGGGTGCCTTTCCTTACGAATCTTTCCACCACATCAGCTGTGTTTCTCCAAGCCACGATGTTGTGCCATTCCGTGTTCTCACGAGTTTCACCGTTACGGTCCCTGTACCTCTCGGTTGTGGCCAATGTGAATGTCGCCACTTTTGCTCCGTTGTTTCCTTCAAGGTAACGTACTTCAGGGTCACGACCAACGTTACCGATCAGCATTGCTTTGTTTAATGACATATGTTTGTTGTTTTAATGGTTTCTTTCGGGATAGCCCCAAAAACCTTGCAAGTTAATCATAAATTCTTATATAACGGCAGACATTTTGGCCAAATCGGGCTTTTCTCCAGTAAAAATCTCATAACCCGTCAGAGCCTGATAAAGCAGCCATGTCTTTCCCGAAGTATATGTACTCTGCGGATTGGCCTGTTTCATCTTGTCAATCAGGATATTATCGAATGATGGATTTTTGTAATTGGCTTCGAGTATGAATTTCGGCCTGACCTGTCTGTCGTCCTTTTCAGCAATGCCTCTGAAGTCATAGTCTGTGAGTTCTGCCAGCTGCGGGATGGCTGTCGGAATATTGTATATGATGATGTCCGCTTTCCTGAAGCATTCGCAGAAGTCATCCAAAGGCCTTATTCCATCGTGATGGAGTGTCCTGTTCATCAGTATAGTGTCGAATCCCAAGCTCCTTGCGGCTTCGGCGGCAGCCTTGCCGGCTCCTCCGAGGCCGACAACCAGGGTTGTCGGCCTGCTGTGACTTTCGAATAAAGTCGCAACTGCTTCTTCCAGCCATAGGCGGACTCCGAGATAGTCTGAATTGTATGCTTTTACGCCTTCCGGGGTCTTGATCAGCAGATTAGTCGCACCTATCCTTTGACATTCTTCCGAAAGAATGTCAGCCTTGCGGAAAGCAAGTTCCTTGAAAGGAGCCGTGACGTTGATTCCGTCGTATTCTTGCAGGAAACGTCCGTATGCGTATTCAAAGTCCGATGTTTCTATCAGCTCGTACGGGTATCTGCCGTCATAACCCGCCTTGAACAGGGCGGGGGAGAGCGAATGCGCTATAGGGTGTCCTATGAGTCCGAATCTTTTCATATATTATAGGTTGAACGAGTGCATTTTCTGCCTTTTTTGCTCTTGGTTCCCTGTTTTTTAGGGGTACCGAGTGCATTTGGGGGCTTTTTTGCACCCGGTCATTTATGAGTTGCGCTGGCGTACTGCCTCAAACAGCAGGATTGCAGCCGAAACGGAAACATTAAGCGAGTCCAGTCTTCCCAGCATCGGGATCTTGATGTGTGCATCTGCAGCCTTGCGCCAAGCGTCTGTAAGTCCGGTTGCTTCCGTACCCATCACGATGGCAGAGCCACCCTTCATGTCTGTGTCATAATACCATTCCGAGTCCTGGAGCTGGGCTGTGTATATCTTTATGTTGTTGTCCTTCAACCATTTGATTGTATCTTCGGATGAGGCTACAGCCACAGGAACGGTAAATATAGCTCCGATGCTTGAGCGGATCAGATTCGGATTGTATATATCTGTGAGCGGGTCGCATACGATGACAGCATCGGCTCCGGCGGCATCCGCACTTCTGAGTATCGCACCGAGATTGCCTGGCTTTTCCACAGCCTCAAGCACCACCACCAGGGGATTCTCCTTCACCTTCAGCGAATCCAGACTCATGTCCTTGCAGTACAGTTCGGCAATGACACCTTCGGTGCCTCCCCGGTATGCGACCTTGTCATAAAGATGCTGGGGAATCTCTATTACGTATGGCAGTCTCTTGCCGTCATGGCTGTTCATCACTGTGCTTTCTATCTCCTGCCTGTCATTCTGAGATATGATTTCCGGGCAGAAGAACAAGGTAAAGGCTTCATAACCAGCTTCTATGCAGTGGAGCAGTTCGCGTCTTCCCTCTACCACGAACAGCCCCTTCTTCCTTCTTTCCTTTGATTTCTCCTGCAGAGCAAGCAGATCCTTGATCCTTATATTCTGCGCGGAAGTTATGATGTCGATTTTCATGCCTGTCGCCTATATGCTTGTTTACTAATGCTTTATCGATGATTCGCTGCTGCAGAAAGACCGCAGCGAATTAAGTGTATGTTGTTGATGGTGAGTGATTTATCTGCCAGCCTATTCGTACCATGTCTTGTAATGAAGATAATGTTCGGCGTTGGCGTGTGCCTTTTCGCGGACCGCATCAGATCCGTCCTTGATCTTGCGTGCGGGGATGCCTGCCCAGATGCCGGGCTCAAGCTTCTGATTGGCGGGAACGACAGCTCCTGCGGCTATGATGGTACCGTCCGGAACGATGGTGTTGTCCATGACTATGGCACCCATTCCGATGATGACATCGTTGCCGATCATGCATCCATGCACATTGGCTCCGTGACCTATGGATACATCATTGCCTATGATGCATTCAGACTGCTTGTAAGTTGCATGCAGTACGGCATTGTCCTGTATGTTCACCCTGTCGCCGAGTCTGATGGCACCTACATCTCCGCGAAGCACGGCCCCGTACCATATACTGCAGTCATCACCTATGCTGACCGTTCCTATCAGAGTCGCAGTTTCTGCAAGAAATGCCCTTTCACCGATTACGGGCGTGTCACCGTTGAGTTCCTTTATTATTGCCATTGTCCTGTTCGTATAAACATACAAACTTACATAAAATATTGCTAAATAAAAAGGTAACGATATATATGATTACACTAACTGTTATTCTGATCGTCAGCGAAGAATCTTTATTTTAAAGATGTATATGTTTACGAAGACTGTCATTCTGAGCGTCAGCGAAGAATCTTTATTGTAAAGATGCTTCACTTCGTTCAGCATGACAGTGAATGGATGATTTCTGAAGTGCAAACAGGTATATCATAACCAATAAAAAAGACTTCCGGTGCAGACATGCATCGGAAGTCCTGAATAAAGAATGTTTTGGGAAGTGGAACTGTATCCACTTTCTCTTTAGCGCACAATCACTACAGGATTATTGCACTCCTTGCCGTTGAGAGTCCAGGTCTGCTTGACATTGCCGGACATGCTGTTGATCTTGCGACTGTAGTCTATTACGCTGTATTTCTTGTCCGGCCATGAGATGAAGAAACTGTCATCATATTCGTCTCCACCGTCAAATTCTCCGAACACGAGCTCCCAGCAGTCAGACATCTTTTCCAGACGGAATCCCTGATATTCGACCGGGCCATATTCCTTTGTTTCAGGGACGGTGATGTTTGTCTCATCCAGTTCGACGACGATTCCACGGAAAGTGATGGTTGTACCGAGTAGCCATGAGTTGTCGTTTGCCGGGTCGAGAAGGTCCTTGCCCTCACTGTCCTGCACCTGGATTCTCAGGTTGATCGGGGTATAATCGGTGATTCTGCATGAGTTTGCGGATAAAGCGGTGACCGCAATGATGATGGCTGTTAAAAATCTTTTCATGATGTCTTTATGTTAAGTTATTGTTAATTAAATGTATATTCTATTACTTCCATCCTGCCGGTCATGAAATGTCTGTTGACATCGAATATGTCTGTGAACAGAAACAGTTCAGGGTAATGCATTGCCGGTTCTTTTGTGATGATTTCATCAGGTAGTCCCAGACCGGAGAGGACATCGCTGATATAACCATGAAATGCATTCTTGTTGTTGTCCGCATCCGTAATCTTCCATACGGTTTCTCCGTCCTCGTCTTTAAGTGTCATCCTTACATCTCCGGGGTTTATATATGTATCGCCTATGTCCTCGCGAGGCTCTTCGAAATGATATTCTCCCTTTGCCAATGTCTCATATTCCTTTCCGTTCCGAGATACGATCCTGTACTCGTTGACATCCCTGTCCTGCAGGAAAAGGATCATGGTCCCGTCCTCAAGTTCTTCCGCGGTCGATTCGCTGACTGTCAGACCTATATATTGATGTACTACGTCTATCTGCACATGCAGGGTTTCGTCCGTGTCATTGTCCGTGATGCTCACAACGGTGCTTCCAAGCTTGTGCGGAAGCAGAACTACTGAGGCCGGGAGTGTTTCTGTGGGGATGTGTGAATGTCCTGTACCTCTTCCGTTATATTCGGCTTTCAGGATGCTCTCGTCCTGAACTTCGACTGTGTGGTTGTCGCCCATGCCGCCCACTATGGACAGGGTTCCGCTTGTGATGATGGATACATACATCTGCTCTACAGGCTCTCCTTTTTCATCGAGAATCTGCATTTCCTTCTTCTTGCCGTAAAGATTGTCCGGGTCGTCGCATGAGGCTGCCGACATCACTGCGAGCAGCACCGTGGCGATTCTGATTAGATTTCTGATCTTCATTTTTTGAAATGTTAAAGGTTTATTGTCAAGTATCGTTCAGGTTTCAGCGTTCTGCATATATAACGACAGGCTTGCCGAAATACTTCCGGATTGTCCGTTTTTTTATGCAGTATGATTTTTACCTATCTTTGCGGAAGTATTTTCACACATCCTGCGTTATACTCTCAGAATATTTTGGGAACAACTGTCAACATAGAGGACTTTCGACTGGCCCGTGAGTGTGCCGGTGGCGATGAAAGGGCTATGAAGGAACTGTATAGCAGATATGCATCAGGACTTTATGGCCTCTGTATCCGTTATGTAGGCGA
>JAFUQW010000082.1 GCA_017472115.1 Bacteroidales bacterium
CAGGCACAGGACCAGAAGGTTAATCGCCGTAACATCATCGTTGTGAAGATCAACTCTGCCGACAGACTTCTCGCTGGTACTGAGCCTATGGATGTCAGCCAATTGAAAGACAAGATCAAGGAATTCCTCTCTAACCCTGCAGAAGATCCGAACCTTCCTGAAAAGGAAGAAATCGAGATCGAAGGCTTCGGACCATGCATGGTATCAAAGGGAGTCATCTCTCTCCAGAATGACCGAGGTACCAGCTACCAGGCCTACATCGCAGTACAGAACGAACTTGTAAAGGCCGTGAACGAACTTCGTGATGAGTTCTCAATGGCCAACTTCGGCAAACTGTATGCGAAACTGACAGACGATGAGGCGGAAATCGTGAGAAAGGCTGTTCCTCAGAATATCTCTGAGGCTGAGCCTAAGGATGTTTCAAAGAAGTAATATAGGAGAATAGCGATATGTCAAAATTCAAGAATAAAGAGAAAAGGACAGTGCCTAATCCACCATCCGGATCACTTTCCGATATCGTGTTCATGCTGCTGTTCTTCTTCATGGTGACCACCACCATGCGTGAGACCGAGAGCAAGGTAAGCGTAAAACTTCCAGAGGCATCTGAGATCGCAAAACTTGAAAGAAAGGACTTGACTTCATACATCAACATCGGTACACCTATCCGCAGCCTCCAGGCTCAGTATGGTAACGATGCACGTATCCAGCTCAACGACTCTTTCAAGACTACAGCCGAGATCCGTGACTTCATCGCTGCAGAGCGTGAATCACTTTCAGAGGCAGACAGATCTTTCATGACTGTTGCAATCAAGGCAGACGAGAACACTCGTATGGGTATCGTAACTGACGTTAAGCAGGAGCTTCGTAAGTGCTCTGCGCTTAAGATCATGTACACAGCAAGAAAACCGGCTGAATAAGCTGAAACTCATATTAAAAGGAGCAGTTCCGAAAGGGACTGCTTTTTTATGCGATGCATAGAGGGAGTTTGAAGAAAAAACGGTATCTTTGTATGATATAAATTTTTACGACATGAGACTTACAAGATTTGCTGCCGCCATCATGGCAATAGCTGCTGCAGTAACAGCTGTCAGCTGTACAGATTCTGACAAGAAAGAAGAAAAGGCCAAATACATATTCCTCTTCATCGGAGACGGAATGGGTAATTCACATGTTTCAGTCACTGAATCCTACCTGTCATACAAGGCAGGCAAGCTCGGCGGCGAACAGCTCCTCATGACAACCTTCCCGGTGTTCGGTACATGTACCACTCATTCTGCAGACAAGAGAATCACCGATTCTTCAGCTGCAGGTACAGCCATCGCGACCGGCGTCAAGACCAACAACTCATATCTCGGCGTCGATCCTGAAGGAAATGAAGTTGAGAGCGTAAGTTTCAGCCTTCAGGAAGAAGGATACAAGATCGGCATCATATCTTCTGTTCCGATCAACCACGCAACCCCTGCTTCTTTCTTCGGCCATAACATCAGCAGAAGCGCATATTATGAACTCACAAAGGAGATTCCTGAGAGCGGATTCGAATACTTCGCATCAGCCGGCCTGCTGAACTATTTCGGCAAAGACGGCAAGCAGCAGAGCTCTGCAGAGTGGCTTGAAGAGAACGGATACGATGTTTGTTTCGGAAAGGCTGAGCTTGCAGAAGCTATGGAGAACAGCGAGCGCATCGTATTCTGCCAGGAGTACAACAGAGACGTCGAGCCTAAGAATTATGATCTGACAGGAAACAAGCCGGAGACCGAGACAACTCTTGCAGAAATGGTACAGGCAGGAATCGACTTCCTCGGAGATGAGCAGCCTTTCTTCATCATGTGCGAAGGCGGTGAAATAGACTGGGCGAGCCACAGTGACAAGACAATGCCGATGGTAATGACCACAATCGGATTCGACGAGGCGATCAGAAAGGCATACGAATTCTATCTCGCTCATCCGGATGAAACTCTCATCGTGGTTACTGCAGACCATGAGACCGGTGGTGTTGCTCTTGGAGGCGGACCGCACGACAGCGACATCAAGTGGGGCCTGATCGAGAAGGCCTGGAACGAAAGCGGACAAAGCAATAATCTCGGATACGACGAGAACAGGAAATTGAATGACTCCGCATTCATCGGATGGACTACTACCGGTCACACAGGCGGAGCAGTGCCTGTATATGCCATCGGAAAGGGTGCAGAGAAATTTGCAGGAAGAATCGACAACACAGACATCAAAGGCAAGATTTTAGGCCTTTAAGATATAGAAACAACAATCAACATAGATAAAATGGAAGCAGTAATCAGAACCAAAGTGAAGGACCTGCTCAAGGATGAGCCGGGAAAGGATGTACTTGCCAAAGGTTGGGTAAGGACAAAGAGAGGAAACAAGAATGTGGCGTTCATCGCCCTGAATGACGGTTCTACCATCAATAATATCCAGATAGTAGTTGACAAGACTCCGGAGAACGAAGCAGTACTTGCGAAGGTTACAACCGGTGCATGTATCGCCGTATGGGGAAAGCTTGTAGAGTCAGTCGGAGGCGGACAGAGTACAGAGATCCAGGCAACGGAAATCGAAGTCTATGGCGAGTGCGACCCTGTACGCTACCCTCTTCAGAAGAAGGATACGTCATTCGAGTTCCTCAGGACAGTAGCACATCTGCGTCCGAGGACCAACACCTTCGGAGCTGTGCTCCGCATAAGGAACCAGATGGCATTCGCCATCCACAATTACTTCCACGAGAAGGGATTCGTTTATCTGAACACTCCGCTCATCACAGCTTCGGACTGCGAGGGAGCAGGACAGATGTTCCGCGTGACAACTCTTGATATGGAGAATCTGCCACGCAACAAAAAGGGAGGTATCGACTATAGCAAGGACTTCTTCGGCAAGGAGACAAGCCTTACCGTGAGCGGTCAGCTCGAGGGTGAGCTCGGAGCTCTTGCACTTGGCGAGATCTACACTTTCGGCCCTACATTCCGTGCTGAAAATTCAAACACTCCTCGCCACCTTGCAGAGTTCTGGATGATCGAACCTGAGATGGCATTCTACGACATCAAGGACAACATGGACCTCGCTGAGGACTTCATCAAATATCTTGTGAAGTGGGCTCTTGACCATTGCCGTGACGACATCCAGTTCCTCAACGACAGATTTGACAACGAACTTATTGCACGTCTTGAAAGTGTTGCGGACACTGAATTCGTTCGCTTAACTTACACAGAAGGCATAAAGATTCTCGAAGCTGCCGGCGTAGAGTGGGAGTACCCTGTAAGCTGGGGCACAGACCTTCAGAGCGAGCACGAAAGATACCTCGTGGAGAAGCATTTCCGGAAGCCTGTCATCCTCACGGACTATCCTAAGGAGATCAAGGCATTCTACATGAAGCAGAACGAGGACGGCAAGACCGTACGTGCTATGGATGTGCTCTTCCCTAAGATCGGTGAGATCATCGGAGGATCGGAGCGTGAGGCATCTCTTGCAAAGCTTGAGGCACGTATCGACGAGACGGGCATGAGCCGCAGAGGACTTGAGTGGTATCTTGACACACGTCGTTTCGGATCGGCTCCGCACAGCGGTTTCGGTCTCGGTTTCGAGAGACTTCTCCTCTTCGTGACAGGCATGGCAAACATACGTGACGTCATCCCGTTCCCTCGTACCCCTAAGAACGCTGAATTTTAACCGCCATCCCGAGCGCAGCGAAGGATCTCAAATATAAACTGTCATCCTGAGCGCAGCGAAGGATCTCAAACCGATAAAAAATGCTGATAATAGGAATAGCCGGAGGATCCGGATCAGGAAAGACCACAGTAGTGAAGGCTATCACAGACAGGCTCAAGGAGAATGTAGTCGTGATACCTCAGGACTCATATTACAAAGACCTCAGCCACCTCACGGAACAGGAAAAGAGAGATCACAATTTCGATCATCCTGACTCGATTGACTTCGACCTGCTCTGCCACCAGCTCAAGGAGCTGAAGGAAGGCAAGACCATCGAGCAGCCGGTATATTCCTATATCACCTGCGGACGCTCCAAAGATGAGACCGTAACGGTCAGGCCTGCAGATGTCATCATCGTCGAGGGTATCCTTATCTATACCTGCGCCAAGCTGCGAAAGCAGATGGACATCAAGCTCTTCGTGGATGCTGACGATGACGACCGTCTGATGAGGGTCATGTCAAGAGACATCGTCGAGAGAGGCAAGACCGTTGACTGGGTAATAGAACGCTACACAAGGACCGTAAAGCCGATGTATCTCCAGTTCATCGAACCGAGCAAGAGATATGCTGACATAATCATCCCACAGGGTGGCCACAATCAGGTGGCTATCGAGATGATTTCGGCAAGAATAGAAAAAGATCTGAACAACATTTCCGGGAAATAGTGGACATCGAAGGCTTCATAATACGCCAGTACAGAAAGATGAAGGTCTTTCTCCTGAAGAAACGTTCATCTGAAGACAAGGCAGGACTGTACATCACCGTGATATTCCATCTCACGGTGATTATTATTCTGCTTTCCTATCAGATCAACACCCAGCTCAGGAAGGAAGAGAGCTTCGTATTAGACTTCTCGAAACAGGAGGAAATCGAGCGTAAGCTGGAGGAAGAGGCCTTTAAAGAGGACATAAGCAAAAGGCTGGACGAACTCATCGAGATGTCACGCCGGTCAAGCGAACCGATAAGGAACATAGCGGTCGATGCAGGATCTAAGCTACGCGACGACAGGAACACCGACATCGACGAGCTATATAAAGAAGCAGACAGACTCGCCCGGGAGCTGCGTGACAGCAGAAAGGACGCCATTGAAGAAGATGCCCGCGACGAAACTGTCGAACTTCCGACCGAGCACAAGCCCAAAGATGAGGAAAAGAAAGAATATTCCGGTCCTTCAGTCGTATCCTACAACTTAGACGGCCGCAAGGCAAGCCATCTGAAGATTCCTGCGTACAGATGCAATGGCGGCGGTGACGTGACAGTGATAATCACAGTGAATCCGCAAGGCCAGGTCATCAATGCCAAGGTAATGGACGCCATCTCATCAGACGACCCATGCCTGCGTAACTTCGCTATCAGAGCCGCCCGACTCTCCCGTTTCAATGCCTCACCTGACGCCCCCGCCCGCCAGACCGGCGAAATCCTCTACCGCTTCATCGCGCAGTAGCCTTTCCTCTCCACTTTCTCTCCAACTTCTCCCCACTTTCTCCACGAAATGACCGGTTTTGGTGGACAAGTCGGCGTTTTTGATGTGCGCCCCTTTTGTTGGACGGTTTAACTTCTGTTTATTTTCGGCTCGTGGCACAGAGCAGGCGGAGCAGCCCTTTGGCTGAGCTGCGCAGCTTGCTCTGAACGGCTGGCCGGCGTATTCGCCAGCCGTGTTGC
>JAFUQW010000083.1 GCA_017472115.1 Bacteroidales bacterium
GAACTGTATTATGGCAGATGGCTCGCTGTTGCGTGTGAGTGAATCCAGAACTGTTCCTGTCACGGTTGTGATCTGGGCATGTGCCGTTACGGCTGTGAGGAACATGATGATAATAAATGAAAAGCGTTTCATACCATTAAACTTTTGTACTGTGTTTCGGTATGCAAAGATATTTCCTTTAAGAAGCAACTGGCCGGACTTTCGACAGATGGCTGCTTTCTTTCGACGAAGTGACCTTATCGGCCTTTCCCTTCGATTATGTTGCGGGCAAGAGTGTTGGCGCAGACGAAGTCGCGCAGCTCCTGACAGTCCGTGTCGAGGATGGTATGGCGGTCTCCCTGCCAGAGCATCGATCCTCCGGAGATGAAGCCGATCTTGTCGCCTATTTCCAGAATGGAGTTCATGTCGTGTGTGTTCACCACGGTAGTCATGTTGAACTCCTTTGTAAGGTCGCTTATCAGACGGTCGATCAGAATGGATGTATATGGGTCGAGCCCTGAATTCGGTTCGTCGCAGAAAAGGAAGGAAGGATTGAGAGCTATGGCCCTCGCGATGCCGACCCTCTTCTGCATCCCGCCGCTTAGCTCGTTAGGATATTTGTCGTCCGAGCCGATGACATTCACCTTTTCCAGACAGTATTGCGCCCTTTCTCGTCTCTGTGCCGCAGACCAGTCCGTAAAGAACTCCATAGGGAACATCACATTCTCGATCACTGTGGCAAAATCGAAGAGGGCGCTTCCCTGAAACAGCACTCCGATGTTCTGTCTCAAGACCTTCTTCTCTTCGTATGACATGGCTGTGAACCGCTTGTCGCCATAGCATATTTCCCCGCTGTCAGGCTCCATCAGGCCTATGAGATTCTTCAGAAGCACCGTCTTGCCGGATCCGCTGGCTCCTATGATCATGTTGCATTTCCCAGGCTCATAGGTCACGTTGATGTCCTTGAGCACTTCGACTCCGTCGAAACTTTTGTAAAGATGTTCTACCTTGATCATAAAGCTAATACAGCATTAATTGTGTCACAATAAGGTCAAACATGAGGATCAGGATGCTGGTGATGACGATGGAGCGTGTGCTTGACGCACCCACCCCGAGAGATCCTCCCTTGGCGTAGTATCCGTTGAAGGCTGCGATCGAAGAGATCAGGAAGCAGAACAGCGACATCTTGAAGCAGCTGTAGAATATGTAGAATCCGTTGTAGAATGCCTTGATGCCCGTGATGTATGACGGTGGAGGGATTATCTGAGTCCATTCGACCACTATCCAGCCTCCGATAAGTCCGAGAGCAAGACTGAGGAGCATGAGCAGAGGGCTGAGGATTGTGGCTGCAGTGATTTTGGGAAGTACGAGGAAGCATGCTGAATTGACTCCCATCATGTCCATCGCGTCGATCTGTTCCGTGATGCGCATGCTTCCGATTTCGGATGAAATGTTCGATCCCATCTTGCCGGCAAGAATCAGGGCCACCATCGTCGAGCAGAACTCCAGGATGAGGCTTTCCCTGACCATATAACCGATATACATCTTGTCGATTATCGGATTTTCAAGGTTGGATGCCGTCTGGATCACGAGCACTCCGCCTATGAATACGGAAATGACTCCCACTATAAGTATGGACGAAAGAATGAGTTTGTCGGATTCGTTTATGAACTGTCTCCAGAAGATTTTCCACTTCTCAGGCCTCCTGAACACCATTTTCAGAAAGAGAAAGTAGCTTCCTACGGACACAAAGATTTTTTTTAGCATGACTAAAATTTTTTTTAATGTCCAAATTTAGCCACATTTTTCTGTTTTTTATAGCCGATGTCGATTTTATAAGCAACATTTGGCGACGATGCCGTCGTGAAAGACCGGCATATGTTCAACAAATAATGATGATCTGCCATGCTCATAAACATTCATTGCGCCAAATGTGTCGGTATAGAAGCTGTACCGGTCACCGTGGAAGTCGATATCGCCTCAGGATTGGGGGTACATCTTGTAGGACTCGCCGATGCTGCAGTCAAGGAAAGTCTTTTAAGGACAATCACCGCCATGCAGTCCATGGGGTTCAGGATTCCGGGGAAGAAGATAGTGATAAATCTCGCTCCTGCGGACATGCACAAGAAAGGCAGCGGCTACGACCTGCCGATAGCCATAGGGATCATAGCGGCCTCAGGGCAGCGGGAGCTGCCGCTTATAGACGATTTCATAGTAATGGGCGAACTCGGTCTGGACGGAGGAGTCAGGGAAATTCCCGGAGCCCTTCCGGTAGTCGAGCTTGCCGTGAAGAAAGGTATGCGGGGATGTATCCTTCCGGTAAGTTCGGCTATGGAAGCTGTGGAGTATGAAGGTGCCGAGGTCTATGGGGTGGAAAATCTGAATGATGTGCTCAGGATACTGTCCGGAGAAGAATCCTGTGAGGATCTTTCGGTAAAGAATATCCGTCATTGCATGAAGCCGGCGGACGCTCATGGCGCGGAGGATCACAATGTCTCTGCCGTGCCGGTGATGGATTTTTCCGAAATCATAGGCCAGGAAGCAGCAAAACGTGGAGTGGAGATAGCCGCTGCCGGAGGGCATAATGTGATACTCATCGGTCCTCCTGGATCGGGAAAGAGCTCACTGGCAAAGGCTATGGCCGGAATCCTCCCTCCGATGAATCTTGAAGAATCACTTCAGACAAGCAAGATTTATTCTGTCGCCGGCAGGGGCATGACCGGAGGAGGACTCATCAGGCAGCGGCCTTTCAGGGCCCCTCATTACAGCGCTTCGGTTGCCGCTCTCATCGGCGGAGGATCCGACAACATCCTCCCGGGTGAAATATCCCTTGCCCACAACGGAGTACTCTTCCTTGATGAATATGCGGAAGCACCCAAGAAGGTCATAGAGGCCCTTCGAGGGCCGATGGAAGACAGGAAGGTTACGATTTCGCGTCTCAAGTCCAAGGTCGAATATCCGGCAGACTTCATGTTTGTTGCGGCATCCAATCCGTGTCCGTGCGGCTATTACGGAGAAGGCGACCGCTGCACCTGCCTCCCGTCCAAGAGGATAGCCTACCTTTCGAAGCTTTCAGGCCCTATGATGGACAGGATCGACATACACCTTTTCATGCGTGCCATCGATTCGAAGCGCCTGGTTGACCGGAAGCCGGAGGAACCCGGTCATGTGGTCGCTTCGAGAGTATTCAAGGCGCGTGAGATCCAGAAGGCCAGGTTTGCCGATGACGGAATATTCTGCAATGCAGCCATGAGCGGCCGGCTTATAGAGAAATACTGTCCTTTGAGTGCGGAATGCAAGGCAGTTCTGGAGAAGATAATTGACAGCATGGGGCTGTCGGCCAGGGCCTGTTCCCGCATCATAAAGCTTGCCCGCACGATAGCCGACCTTGCTGCCGATGCGGACATCCGTCCGGAACACCTGATGGAAGCCGCATCCTACCGTTTCCTTGACAAGCAGAACATTTTTGATTAGTTTTGCAATCTCACAGGTTTTCAAGTATTCAATAAGGCAGAACTTGCGAGACTTAAGTAAATAACAGATATGATAACCCATCCGAATGTGAAGATAAACCTCGGACTCAACGTCCTGAGGAAGAGAGGGGACGGATTCCACGACCTCGAAACGCTTTTCGTTCCGTATTTCGGAATAAGCGACACACTTGAAATTGTGGCAGGTGACGACTATAGCCGGACTTCTGCCGCCCTGTTTGCCAGATATGGTAACGGTCAGGCAGGAGGCTGTGATGCACCGATGCTGGTGCAGGGCATCTCCGAGGACGGAAAGCTCATGATCACCATAGCCCGTGCAGAAGGAGTCGATTGGGACCCTCTCAAGGATCTCACGGCCAAGGCATACATGATGCTTGCATATGACCATCAGCTTCCTCCGGTGAAGATCTACCTTGAAAAGACGTCTCCTGTGGGAGCCGGTCTCGGCGGCGGATCTTCCGATGCCGCCTTCGCCCTGAAGATGCTTGACGAGTTATGCTCGCTGAATCTCACAGAGGAGCAGCTTGCCGGCTATGCGTCGCGTCTTGGCAGCGACTGTGCCTTCTTCATCTATAACCGTCCGATGATAGGAGAGGGAAGAGGCGAGATTCTTTCGGAATATCCGTTGGAGGGCCTTGATTTCGGGCAGCAGGACAATCCGTCCGCAGGCATGGACGTGCAGCATGAATCCGGATACGAAATAAAGGTGCTGACTCCGGAAGGGATAGCTGTCTCCACAGCCGATGCATACAGAGGCATAAGGCCGCAGCTCCCGGAAATCCCTCTCAGGGATGCTCTGGCAAGACCGGTCGGCGAATGGAAAGACTGTCTTTTCAACGACTTCGAGACGACTGTCTTTGACAAGCATCCGGAACTCGCAGCCATCAAGCATTCTCTCTATGAAAGCGGCGCCGTTTATGCTTCGATGTCCGGCTCAGGTTCCGCCCTGTTTGCAATCTATTTGAAAAAAGGTCTTAGAGTTTGACTCTAAGACCCATCTCAAATCCTAACATCAATGGCTGCACAGTTCTGATGCTTTTAGGCTGCCCTGTGTCGAAATAGTACCTCAGGCTCGGATCGATGTACAGACCCAGATGCTTTCCGAGAAGGAATTCCACTCCTAAGCCTATGTTGGCGGAAAGCTGTACGCCCTTTGCCTTTTCCGTGTGTGTGATATCAGTGCCGAGCAACACGTAATGATCTGAAACACACTTCTCTACCGTACCTCCGGCGTAGGTGTAGAAATTCAGACGTCCGGTGTCAACGATGTTGTAGAATGCGTTCACCGGAATGCCGACATAATGCTGGGTGTTGCGGATGTCTGACTGGGTTGTCATCTCTATGCTTCCGGCCTCGTTTACCTTGGTGTAGGATCCGTAGAAGCTGCGTGTAAGCAAGGTATAGTTGAGTCCGACTCCCAGAGACCATTTCCCGGTGAAATCGATCTTTACTCCGGCTCCGAAAGACAACGGAATTCCGTAAACCGATCTTGTGCTTGTTTCCTTGATGCCGGTCTTTGGCGGAGCTGTGGAGATAGACGGCTGCCTGAGCAGTCCGCTCTGTCCGTTGCCGTTGCGTGTGCCGTTGGTTCCGGCGATACCTGACATGACAATGGATGTCCCGACCTGTCTGCGCTCTGCTTCCGGCTCCTCTTCCCACTCCGACGGCATGTACTCTTCATTATATCTATAGGTCAGATCGCTTTCCTTTACGGCAGGAACCTCAGCGGCCGCCGGCATCTCTTCAGCCGCAATCTCTTCAGCCACAACCTCCTCAGCCACATTTTCTTCCGCCACCGCTTCCTCTGCCGCAACACTTTCTTCCGGCATCCTGATCTCCCTGACAGGGACGCTTACCTTGGCAGTCGTCTCTATGTGCTCCGGCGTGGCCTGTTCCCTTACCTGAGCCATCATCACACCCTCGGCACCGTCGGTCTCAGGAGTCTCCACCACAGCTATCATGTCCTCTCCTGCCTCAGGTACGAGCGTTTCATCCGTGCCGTGATTGAGGACAATACCGACTGCCAATGCGGCCGCTATGCCGAAGCCGACCGCGGTCCTTCTCCATACAAGCACCGTGGCCTTCCTTCGTGAAGCCTTGTCGAGTCCTTCTGCAATCCCTTCCCATACGCCCGCAGGAACCTCTTCCTGCGCATCGTTCAGGATGGACCTCATCAGAAGGTCTGAATCTTTATATTTATTGTCTTCAAACATTTTCTCTTTCTTTAATCTTGTTCTGCAGCCATATCCTGGCCCTGCTCAGCTGCGTCCTTGAAGTGGTTTCGGATATTCCGAGCATGTCGCTGATCTCCTTGTGGTTGTACCCCTCTATCGCGTACATGTTGAACACCGTCCTGAACCCCGGCGGAAGCGTCATTATCAGCTCCATCAGTTCCTTATAGCCGAGATTCTGCATCTGCGTGACCGTGTCGGCCTTCATTCCCCTCACCGTGTCCAGCTCCTCGCTCATCCTCAGAGCATCCTTCTTCCGCAGATACATCAAGGCAGTCGTGACAAAGATCCTTCTGGCCCAACCCTCAAAAGAGCCGTCGCCCTTGTAGTCTCCTAATTTTGCAAACAATGTGATGAATCCGTCCTGCAGGATGTCCTGTGCTACCTCCCTGTCACCTGCATATCGTATGCATATGGGGAACATACGAGGTGCCAGACGGTCATACAAGGCCTTCTGGGACGCACGATTTCCTTTTCTGCATGATTCAATCAGTTGTATATCAAAGATATCTGCCACGGTTCACTACTCGGGTCCTGAAGGTTCCTTATCTTTCATGCCCGAAAAAGATGCAAAAAGGACCCCGGATGTTGCATTCGGACAACATTTTTCCCAAACTTATGCATTTTTCCGGAATTGAGTGTTATTTTTGTATGTTTTTCTTTCGTAAAATGAAAATGAGGCACAGATACATATATATATTGACGGCAATCGCGACTCTGATGCTGTATTCAGTGATTTCTTCCGCGCAGAACGTCCGCCCGGAAAGCGCTCATGAAAACATGCTTCTGAAGGCCGTGGCAAATTATAATGTCCGTGACATCAAGGGAGCGGAAGCAATTCTGAAAGAGATCGTTTCCGAAGATGACAGGAACGATGCCGCGTGGTATTATCTTGCCATGACTTCACTCGCAGAAGGAGAAATAGAGATAGGAGAGGAATATTTCCGCAGGGCGATAAATATAGACGGCAACAATTTCTGGTACAGGTACAGGCTTGCGCGTCTGTATGCCATGACAGGCCGTCCGGAGCTCGCCACTTCCATGTATGAAGGCCTTCTCGAGGATTTCCCGAAGAAGAGTGAACTCTATCTTGACCTTGTCGATCTGTATTCCACTCAGAAGGAGTACGACAAGGCTCTCGAAACCATAGGTGAGATCGAGAAGATATTCGGAATGACCGAGTCTATAGCCATGTTCAGATACAATGTCCTGAGGACTGTCGGCAAGGAAGAGGAAGCCTATCAGGCACTGAAGGATTACAATGCCTCTTATTCTTCGCCATCCGTGCTCACGACTCTTGCAGACCATGAAATGGAGTCATACAATGACACCACTGCCCTGGCATATTATGAGGAAGCATTGGATATAGCTCCTGACTATGCCCCGGCCCTTCTCGGCAAGGCCGAGGTACAGAGGATGACCCGAAGATA
This sequence comes from Bacteroidales bacterium, assembly GCA_017472115.1. The sequence goes on from JAFUQW010000083.1 coordinate 7,132, forward strand.
TGACGGATATTTCGATACGGTAGGTAAGCTTGTCCAGGTCGATGGAGTGCCTGTGGAGGGCAAGACCGACTACCTGATGGCCGTCATTCAGAGGACCGACCCCAAGTTCATCAGGGTTTACATGCATCAGATGGACACAGTGATCTTCAAGCTCATAGACAAGCATCCGGAGGACAGTACGGCACTTCAGACAGCCGGAGCCTATTTCTACTCCACTTCACGCAACGACATGGCCGGGTCCATGTTCCGGAAAAACATGGAAGCTAATCCCGGAAGCTACTCAGCAGCTGCTACATATGTGGAATTCCTGATGTATGCAGGACAGTGGAAAGAACTGTCCGATGAGGGAAGGAAGGCGTTCACCCGATTCCCCGAGGAGACCTCGTTCCTTGAAATGGCCAGCATGGGTGATTTCTATATGGGTGAATATCAGAAGGTTCTGGATATATGTAATCAGGTCATAGAAGTGGCTCCCAATGACAGTTCGGCAACATTGAGGGCGTGGTCAACGATCGGTGACATGCATCAGGATATGGGGGATTACAAGAAGGCATATCAGGCCTATGAAAAAGCCTTGAAGATCAATCCTGACTATTCATATGTCCTCAACAACTACGCCTACCATCTGAGCATGGAGGGGAAGAAACTCAAGAAGGCATGCGCGATGAGCAAAAAGACGATAGAGGCGGAGCCGGACAATTCCACCTATCTCGATACATATGCGTGGATACTCTATCTGATGGGCAGGCCGGAAGAAGCAAAGCCTTATTTCAAGCATGCTATGCTCTATGGAGGCAAGGACAGCGTCGTGATTCTGGATCATTATGCGGAAGTGCTTTATGCCTTGGAGGAATACGAACTTGCATTTGTCTATTGGAACATGGCAAGACAGAAGAACGTCGATGAAATCCCTGATTTAGAGGAGAAGATCGAACGGAAAAAACGGGAGGCAAGGAAATGACGGGCAGAAAGATAGGACATATCCTCTGTATGATAATCTTCCTTGCGACGGTCTGTGTGTCTCATGCGCAGAATACCGCGGCACAGGAGGAAAGGAAGGCACGTCTCGAAAGGGAGATAGCCATCATAGACAGACAGCTTGCCGAGAATGCCTCGAAGAGCAGCACAATGCTTTCGGATCTTTCCCTCATCCGCAAGAAGGTGGCAAATCGAAAGGCTCTTGTGGAGGAAAGCGACAAGGAAATCCGCAGGCTGAACGATAATATCTATCTGACACAGAGGCAGATAAACAGGATTCAGGCGAGAGTTGATACTCTTACTGCCCATTATGCACGTCTTGTCCGCAGTGCCTACAAGAACAGAGATGCCCGTGTCTGGTATATGTATATGTTGGCGAGCGACAATCTGTCACAGGCCTTCAGACGTTTCGGCTATTTCAAGAATCTGTCCGACCAGATGAAGAACGAGGCTCAGGAGATCCGTCTGGTCAAGGAAGAACTGGAACAGGAGAGACAGAAGCTTTCACAGATGAAGAAGGATGCTGAAAAGGTGAAGGAAGGACGAGTGAAGGAGCTTGAGGAACTCAGGAAGGATGAAGCCAAGGTTGACAAGGTTGTCAGGCAGCTCAACCGGGACAAGAAAAAATATCAGCAGCAGCTTGCTTCCAAAAAGAAGGAGGTTGATGCCCTCAACAGGGAAATAGAAAGAATAGTTGCAGCGGCGATGAAGGCCTCCGGAAAAGGTGGTGACAAGACTGTTGTCGATACGAAGCTCGATGCTCAGTTCGCAAAGAACAAGGGCAAGCTGCCGTGGCCGGCTGACGGTCCTGTGGTCGATCGTTTCGGAAAGCACTATCATCCTGTTTATAAGAATCTTCAGCTTCCTCCGAACAACGGTTTCGACATAGCTCTCGGCAAGGATACGAAGATCAAGGCTGTCTTTGATGGGGTTGTCAAGCAGGTGATGGTGATGCCGGGCTACAACCAGTGCGTGATGATTCAGCATGGAAATTATTTTACTTTGTACTGCAAGCTCAAGAGCATAAAGGTCAAGGAAGGAGATAAGGTAAAGACATCCGATGTCATCGGCACCATAGACACTATCAACGGTCAGACTCAGCTTCATTTCGAACTCTGGAGAGGCTCCAAACCCCAGAATCCGGAGCAGTGGCTGAAGAAGTAACTGTCATCCTGAGCCTCGACTGTCATCCTGAGCATCAACTGTCATCCTGAGCCTCAATTGTCATCCTGAGCGAAGCGAAGGATCTAAAAAAAACAGAAATTATGAAGAAAACCATATTCATCACCGGCGCCACAGGCAATATGGGCTGGGCCGGTTTCCGTGAGCTCTACAATCGTAGGAATAGATTCAATATAAGACTGCTGGCACGCGACAGCAGGAAGAACCGCAAGAAACTGTCCGGCTATCTCGACGATCCTTCAGTCACAGTGATCTGGGGCGATCTGACAAGATATGAGGACGTGCTTGCCGGCGTGAACGGCTCGGACTATGTTCTCCATGTGGGTGGAATGGTCTCTCCTGCAGCGGATTATTATCCCGAAAAGACTCTCAAAGTCAATGTAAGTGCAGCAGAGAATGTGGTCAAGGCTGTTCTTGCTCAGCCGCACAAAGACGAAATGAGGGTGGTTTATATAGGATCTGTAGCTCAGTACGGTGACAGGAATCCTCCTTATCACTGGGGAGATGCCGATGAGCCTCAGACTCCGGCGAAATATGACATGTATGCCCTTTCCAAGATACGCGCGGAGCAGATTTTCGCTTCGGCGGGTCTCAAGAGATGGGTGTCGCTGCGTCAGAGCGGTATCCTCTATCCGGGCATTCTCAAGGTTGTGAATCCTACAGCCTTCCATGTGCCCGTGGGCGGAGTGCTCGAGTGGGCGACGATCGAGGATTCCGGACGCCTCCTTGCTCAGATATGTGAGGACTGGGTGCCGGAGGAATTCTGGAACAAGGCATACAACATCAGCAGCGGTGAGCAGTACCGCATGACGAATTATGAATTCGAGACCAGACTTCTTGATGCCCTCGGCCTGCCTGGTCCGGAAAAGGTGTTCGAGCCTCAGTGGTTTGCCCTGAAGAACTTCCACGGCATGTGGTACAAGGATGCTGACAGGCTTGAAGATTATCTCCATTTCCGTTCCAATACACCGGTCGATGAGTATTTCGACACGATGAAGTCGAAACTGCCGTGGTTCTATCGTCTTGCCTTCCTTGCACCGGCGTGGGCGGTAAGGATGTTCATGAAGCCTTTCGCCTTCGAAAAGGGCTTGGGTACCCAGTGGTGGGTTGAGAATGACAAGGAGAAGTTCGAAGCATACTACGGTTCGCGAGAGGCCTACGAAGCAATCCGCTCATGGGATGACGTCCGTCCTGCTCCTCTGGACAAGAAATTCCGCACTGTCAGATAAAACACTGTAAATCAATAACTTGATGTAAATCGCTGCTGCACTCTGACGGCAGCGAATTACGGGTAACCGATTGATAATCAGAGAGAAAACCGCCATGAAAAAAATCAGAATATTGGATGTGATTGAAGAGACTATGGCCGACGGCCCCGGTCTGCGCACCTCTATTTATTGTGCAGGCTGCGCTCATGCCTGTCCCGGCTGCCACAATCCCCAGTCGTGGGACTTCGAGGGTGGCAGGGAGGTCACGGTCGATGAACTGCTCGAAGTCATCAAGGCAGATGAGTTCTCCAATGTGACATTTTCCGGCGGCGACCCTCTCTATCAGGTGGAGGCTTTCACCGAGCTGGCACGCCGCATCAAGGAAGAGA
>JAFUQW010000084.1 GCA_017472115.1 Bacteroidales bacterium
AATGGATTTGCTTTTAAGCAGATGGTTTTATAACTTTGCTTAAACGATTTGTTCTTTTAAATATGGAGACAGAGTATTTGTTGGATGAGGTGTTCGGGGAGCGTCTCTTGATCAGTGTAAAAGCCGATAAAAGTGAATTAGGCAGCAATATACGTGCTGCCAGAGCAATTCTTCGTTCTTACAATGATGTAAGCATACGAATCAATTCACACACTTATGCAATCGGACATAAGAATCCGGAATATACGATTTGCGAGGAACTTGGTGACAGAAAAGGAGTCATGAGCGAAAAAGGGATTACTGCCGGATTCAAATCAGCAAAAAAGCAAGGGTGCAAAATAGTGGTAATCGACCTTGATGAACATGTCTGTCGTCTGGATACATTTGCATTATCAAAGTATATATCAAGAAGAAAGGCCGATTTCACATCTAATATGATTACGGACTGTTATGTCGTATTCTATGGAAGAGCTGTCAGAGTGAATGCACGATATCAAACCAGAAGAGAGATTGAGAGGAAACTGGAAATACTAAGGCCGTAAGCATTCACTTACGGCCTCGTATAACCAGATGGCTGCGGAGCTTGATGTAATCGCGCCTATATGCAACTCTCATCTTTCCTTGCAAAGATAGTTATTTCATCTCAAATAGCAAATCATAGTCCATTTTGTTTTCAGTATAGATGCCCGGTCGGAGCCGGGCATGACGGAGATGGCCGATCAGGTCGGCCATGACGAGGAAAGGGCGGGCCATGACGGGGATGGCCGATCAGGTCGGCCATGACGAGGAAAGGTCGGGCATGAAGGGAAAGGACAGGGAAAGGGCCATCCTGAACGGAGCTGACTGTCATCCTGAACGAAGTGAAGGATCTTTGAGATAATTTTTAAAAGAAATAATTTTACACAATGAAGAATTTCATAGCGATACTCAGACGCTACAGAGTGGCGATGGTGATGAATTTCGTCGGGCTGGTGCTGGCGTTTACGGCTTTCATCGTGCTGTTGACCCAGGTGGAACATCAGATGAATTTCGACAGGCACTACCCTACTGCCGGAAGGATATACCGAGTGGATAAGGTCGGAATCGGCAATGACGACATCTTCCGCAACATAGTGCCGCGAGGCTACGCAGATGACATCATCGGTTCTTCTCCCCACATCGTTGCTGGCAGCATCGACTGTCCGTTCATGGGAGAGTCTGTGTTCAATGCCATAATGGACAATGAGAGCATACCGTTTGCCTTCAAGACTGAAACCGACGTCATATATCCGGATTTCTTCGAGATATTCGGGGCTGAGATCGTCGAGGGCAGCGCAGATGCGTTGAATGACCTGTCGCAGATAGCCATTCCGCAGTCGCTGGCAAGAAAATTATATGGTGACGAATCTGCCATAGGCAGGATAATGACCCATAATGAAGGATATAAGTTCGGAGCAGGAAGGACAAAGCAGTTCAGCGTCGGAGCGGTTTACAAGGACTTCCCGAAGAATTCCCAGCCGGGCAACAAGATATATCTGAATATCGGGTCCCTGCATGAGGGAAATTTCGGAGGAGCGAACTTCGCATGCTGGGTGCTCCTGGATTCTTCTGACAGCGAGCAACTTGTAGAGCAGAACTTCAATGACAACTACAATTACACTGACAGTGACTGGCTCACTGATATAGAGCTGACTCCGATCGAAAACATATATTTCGAAGATGAAGGCAGCACGATATGGAAGACCGGAAGCAGGAAACAGGCGTGGGTGCTCATATGCATTTCTATACTTGTGATGCTTATCGGAGGTATCAACTACGCGACCTTCTTCACATCTCTCGCGCCTATGCGTGTCAAGGCAGTGAACACCAGAAAGGTTTTGGGAAGTTCAGTATGGAAACTGCGTGGGGAGCTGATTCTTGAAGCCGTCCTGTTCTGCATCGCAGCTTTTGCCGTTGCTCTCGCCGTGACATCACCTATCAGCGAATGGCTTGTTGCCCAAGGAGTTTCAGATATGGCATTCCGATTCTCATCACATTGTTCGCTGATAATGCTGAGCGGATTGATTTCGATCGTCATAGGTCTTGCCGCAGGTCTGTATCCGAGTTTCTATGTCACTTCCATGCCGACAGCATTTGCATTGCAGGGAAATTTTGCATTCTCCGTGGCGGGGCGCAGATTCAGAACCGTGTTGATGTCATTACAGTTCGCGATCACCTTCATATTGATGATATTTGCTCTGACTGTATTCAGACAGAACGAATACATGATAAGCTATGACACAGGATTTGAAAAAGATCAGATCGCCGTAGTCGAGTTATCATCAGAACAGTATCAGTCAAAGTCGGAGTGGCTGCAGGAAAGGCTGTGTTCCCTTCCGGAGGTTGAAGATGTCGCATTCGCATTGGAAGGAATGGGATTTTCCGACAGTTATTCTACATTTACGATTGAGCTTGAGGGGCAGGAGGTGAGATGCTTCTCGATTTATTGTTCGCATAACTTCCTGGATGTCATGGGAATTCCGGTCATCGAAGGCAGGAATTTCATGCCTTCTGATGCTTACCTTGGCTGCGCAATCATGAACAAGACATTGAAGGACAAGGGTGCGAAGATCAGTATGATGGAAAGAGTCGGAGAAATAATCGGACAGACGGGAGAAGTCCGCGTAAATTCTCTGCGACACGAGACGGCTCCGATATGCTACATCCTTGTTCCGAAAGAATTCGCTACCATGAACTTTACATACATCAGGCTGAATAGCGGATACGACAGACAAGACATAAAAGATAAGATCGAAGCGGTACTGAAAGAAATGGATCCGACATATCCTTTCGAAATCGAATTCTATGATGACGTGATGGAAAGAGTCTATGAACCTGAGATCAAGCAGGGAAAGATAATCTCGATCTTCTCGATCCTGGCCGCAGCCCTCTCGCTCATCGGAGTATTCGGTCAGGTACTTCTGGACATTCAATACAAGAGACGTGACCTTGCCGTCAAGAAGGTCTATGGCGCAGATACGGCAGGCCTTGTCATGGATGGTCTGAAAAGATATACACTCATTGCGGCAGTCGCTTTTGCCATAGCAGTCCCTGTCGCCTGTTTCACCGTCAGCAGATGGCTTGAGAATTTTGCCGAACACACGGCCCTGTCGGCATGGACATTCATACTGACATTCATCGTGATTCTGGCAATGACACTCTTGATAGCCGGCCTCCAGTACCGTCGCAGTGCCGATGCCGATCCTGCCGAAGCGCTGAAGAAAGAGTAAGACCGATAGTAGTATTTTGATGTATTTACGTCTTATATATAAAACCATCAGAATATGAAAAGAATATACGCTCTAATTATCATCGGAATCTGCATCAGCATGACAGCTTATGCCCAGCACGACAGACATGGCTACCATGGAAAGACAGTAATCGGCACGCACGCAGATTTACATTTCGGGAGTCCGGACAGACACAGATACCATAGATACCATAGATACCATGATCCGGAGCTTTATATCCTTTATGGAGGAAGCAGGTGGCATGATCCGCAGCTGATAGACGTGGTACATCTCAAGAACGGTTCTGAACTATATGGCATCATCATAGAACTTGTCCCTTCTGAAAGCCTGTGCCTGGTCACATGGGACGGAAGCAGGCATGTGATCAGCATGGACGAGGTTGAAGCCGTATCGAAGAAATACGGTAAATGGTCGAGGATGTATCGCAGGGCCATCAGACAGAGTACTGAGGGCAGATTCCATAAGCCTCGCGGATATTTCGGAATCGCAGAAGTCGGCATCGCACCCATGTTCCTGTCGGAAAACCTGCGTCTTGGTGCTACCATAGTAAACGGATACCGTTTCA
>JAFUQW010000085.1 GCA_017472115.1 Bacteroidales bacterium
GCCATTTGAAGAGTCAAAACCGAGGTAATCCGCATCGTTCATCACGAAATTCCAAGAGAGACCGTTTAGAGTAACTGTTGAACTTCCAAGATCACCGTTTGCAAAGGTATACGACCATGCTCCTTCACCGTCATCTCCGCCGGCAGGAGGTGTGACTTCTCCGCCACCTTCGCCTGGTACATGGCTGATATAATATGCAGGAACAGGGTTTCCACCACCCTGCGGAGTTCCTTGGTATGAACCGCGGAGTGTTCCGAGTGTAACGGTATCACCCACCTTGAGTCCGATCTTCGAGAAGGACTTGTCATTATGACCTACCCAGCCATTGGTCATTCCATAGATATATACTTCTCCAGTCGCATCCTTGATTGTGAAATTGCCATAATCCTCTTTTGCAATGCTGATGATCTCACCTGTAAGTTCATACCAGGTGTCATCTTCCGCTGCTGCAAGGAACTCGGCAACCGTTGCCTTTACAAGAGATGCAGGCTTGCCTTCATTCTCATTTCCAGGATTATCAGAGCCTCCCTCACCTGGAGTATAGCTCTCGATATAACTCTCAAGTACCTCGATCTTGCCGTTATAGTCACCACGCTGGCCAACAATTGTAACAGTTCCGCCCTCAGCAAAGTCTGAAGAATACTCGGACCAGTTAGATGTTCCATACACATAAACCTTTCCAGTATCATCACTCAGATCATAATTGCCATACTGAGTGTTGATAGGGCCGCTGACAGTACCGGTAAGACGATACCAGTCGGTTGTGCTCACTGGCTTCGCATTGAACTCTGCCACTGTCACATCGACAATGTCTGACGGAGGTGTGACGCTTCCGCCGCCACCGGTAGTGCCGCCGATCTCCTCGCCCTTCGAAAAGTCAATTGCCTGACCGGCCTCAGATGCAAGCTCGAGAAGAACGTCATCGATGCTGTAGGCGCTTGACTTGGTACATACGAATGCAATGCTCAGCTTTTCAGTTCCTGAAGGAAGAGTGATCTTTGATGAAGCGAGGTTCCAGTCTCCGTCAAGATCCGCATCAGCAGGGAAAGCCATTGCTACCGGTACCCACTTCTCAGCGTCATTGCTTACATACACCTTGAACTCGTCAAATGAGAACACGTTGGATGCATCATCCTGCGTGTATCTCTGTCCGCCGAATGACAATGCATAGTCGGTCTTTGCCCCATCAAGTGTGATGTTCTGAATCTTGAAGATGGAAGTAGCCGCTCCGAAAAAGACCTTGTTCATACCTGAACCGGCATAGTGCGAGAAGCCTGAACCGTCATTCGAAAGCTTGCCTGAAGTACGTACAGACATCTTGCCTCCGAATGCATAAGTTACTGACTCGGAACCTGTTCCCTTCTTATTGTCCCAAAGGTCATAATTCGAGTCAAGATAAGGCCATCCGCTGTTGTTCTGTGCCTTTGAGATATCGAAATCGTTTGAATAGACAACCAGAGCCTCTGCTGATCCGCCAGGACCTGCCTGAGTCACTTTAAGAGTCTTAGAAGCCATTCCGATAGTGAACTTCACATCTGCAGAACGGTCCATTCCTGTATTTGAGAGAGCTGTGACAGTCACAGTCTGCGCATCCGCCGATGCGCTTCCGCTTTCTGGAGATACGACAAGCCAGTCTGCATCCCAGTCAGCCATCCAGTCACGAGTAGCAGTAATCGTAAGCTGCTTTTCGCCACCTTCCGAAGTAAATTCAACAGCACTTTCGCCAATCTTTATTGACGGCATGCCAAGATTCTCCTCCTGCGGTTTGCATGACACCAAAGCCACAGCTGCAGCAAGAGCAGAAACGACAAAATTCCTGATTTTCATGTTGTCTTTGTATAAAA
>JAFUQW010000086.1 GCA_017472115.1 Bacteroidales bacterium
ACTCACGAACATATTGCAGAAAACACATTACGCCGTCTATGGGGTAAGATCTCCGGTTATGACACAGTCTTTACCCGCACATTGGATGTATTGTGCCGCTATGTAGGCAGCGAGCATTGGAATAACTTCTGCAATTCGCTGAAAAAACAGTCGTCCAGAGAGTCTGACATCATCTCCGATGGTGCATCCATAAAGGTAGATGACCTGACCCCCGGCGACCGTATCCGTATCGGCTGGCTCCCTGATCGTGTCTGCATCATAGAATATGTCGGCGGACGGATGTTCAAGGCTGTGGATACCAGGAATTCCACTCTTCAGGTCGGGGACACCTTCGAGTGCAGCGTCATGCTCAAGAATTATCCTCTTTTTGTAGACAACCTTGTCCATGGCGGCGAGCACTGCCAGCGCTATTCCATGGGTCTGAACAACGGCCTGACCACTCTGGAAAAACTCTGATCCGGAAAAAATGCCTATATTGCAGCCTGTTATGACACCGGACTGCTCAATTTCCCAGGACTCTATTGTACTTCTCGACATCATCAGCGAGGGGCGCATGTTCCGTATTCATAAGGCCCGCATGGGCACGAAATACATAATTCTCAAATCTGCAGTCCATAAGGATGCGATGACAACGGAGTTCCTCAGGCGGGAACATGAACTCGGCAGCACCTTGTCCCATTCATGCATAGTGACGACCCTCGGCTTCGAAGAATACACCCCGGCAGGCCCGGCACTCGTCCTTGAATATATAGAAGGCGTTCCCCTCGAAGAATATATTGCGACGCATCCGACAGATTCTGCGACCGACCGCATCATCGATGATATTCTGGACGGGGCGAACTATCTCCACCATCGCGGAATCCTTCATAATGACATCAAGCCGTCAAACATCATAGTCAACCCTCATGGAGCGGCACGTATCATAGACTTCGGACTTTCCATCAGCGACGACTCCGTCTATAAAGGCTGCATGGGAGGCTCCCAAGGATATTCCGCACCGGAGATCATGGCAGGCAAAGGCCCGGCAGGAGCAGCGTCTGACATATATTCCATAGGCCTGCTCATTAGGCAGATGTCCGGCAGAAAATATCGCAGGGTCATCGACCGCTGCTGTCGTCAGAACCCCTCCGAAAGATATCAGAGCATCCCCGCGCTTAAGCGTGCCATCGCGCTCAGAAGGCACTTGCCAGTGGCCGCCGCGGCTGTCATATTTGCAGTCTTTGTGCTGACCATGATCCTTCCCTCAAAAGTGGAGACTGCCGTCACGGAGTCTTCTCACAAAGCACTCAAAGACCATTTGAGGACAGAGATGAGTGCATTCTACACTCCGACTCGGGACTCCATGACCCGTCAGCAGACCTTTGCTGCCGCCTCCGTCTTCAAAGGCGAATATCTCCTGAGCTATGTTCACTTCCGGGATTCCCTCCCCGAGGACCAGCACCTTGCCTGCGAAGAAATCTTCTCCGAGCAGTCCGCCGTACTGGATTCAATTATGCTCTCCCTGCCGGGAGCACCGGGACATTAGTCTATGAAATCTTCTACGATCTTCTGCTTAATCTTCTCCTGATTTCACTTCGATGTATATTTGACAGATTGTCGGAAGAAAACATCGTTTTCACATGAAATACACCATCTGAAAGGTGCGTTTTCGACATCGTGAGTAGGGCCAAATAGGGCCATTCCTAAATGGCAGATTATAGGTTTCTTTGTAGAAACATTCTGCGATGGGAATTTTTCTGACCATAATTGGACTTGTGCTATGCGTTTTCTTCATGAAGACTTTCGTCCGCATCCTGGTGTGGATATTCGATTTTCTCGTGAGGAATTTTATCTATGTGATCATCATAGTCGCGGTTGTATGGTTTCTTCTCAAGGGATGGTCTTGATGTAAAAGTCCCTTTGACGGGTTGAGGTTCTAACAAATTGAGTATAACGGTAAAATATACAAGGCAATATAAGATATGTGTGATACTTTAAATAATAGAAAAGTATGATTGTACGACAGACAAAAAACACCTTTATCCGTTTTATCGGAGAGAAAGGTTACATCATTAACCAGATGACGCGCCATGACCGTAACTATAATGAGACCGGAGCAGATTTTTTGCGCGAAATCAGTAGAGAACCACAGGACGTGGAGGAAATTGTTGATCGCCTTGCTCGTTTATATGGAGAGAGTGTGAGCCGGGAAGAATTAAAGGCTGATTTTGTCGAGTTCGTTGAGGATCTCGATAAGCATATGTTTCTCGTTAGTGGAGAGACTGTTGATGAATTGAATGCAAAAGATCTGGCTTTCTCCTACAGTATGGAAAATCCAAAGACTCTTGTGTCAGACTTTACTCAGATTACAGAGCAGCATATCGGAGAAAATACTCAAGACTATATGCTTGAAGCGACTCAACGCAAACCACGCCTGAACGCTTTGCAATTTGAACTGACAAGCCGTTGTAATGAAAGATGCATCCATTGTTATATACCGAATGGCAAGAAGGATACAGGACGCGACATGCCTACTGAAAAGGTCTTTTCTCTGATTGATGAATTTGCTGAAATGGGTGGGTTTCATGTAACCCTTTCCGGTGGTGAAGTCTTCATGCATAAGGAT
>JAFUQW010000087.1 GCA_017472115.1 Bacteroidales bacterium
CGAGATGCATAATGGAAGATATATGAAGTGGATCCACCATTTGTCCAGGAATTGACCGTGAACAGCAAAGACACATACCATGGCCGAAACGAAACTGCCGATGTATGCGAGCCATATCTGCGGTGTCGTCATCCAGAACGGAAATCCGGAATGAGGGCCTTCGGGGACTTTGTAGCATACTGTAAATATCAGGATGCCGAAATAAATGGCGGCGGCTCCGCATTCATAATAGTTACCTATCAACAAGGCAGGCAGCATGATCAATACTGACACGAGGATCAATGTCAGGAGGTTTATGATTTTTCTTTTCGACATGACTTCTGAAATTATTATCTGACAAACAGAAGACCTACTGCGGCACCGGCAGCTACTCCGAGAATCGTTGCTATCATATCATTGTGTTTTTATTGGTTTGCAATGCAAAGTTAGCATGATAGAGTTTAACGCAATGTGTCGCGGTGTATTAAAAAACGGTAGTCAACTTATTGATAATCAATGCGTGTTAAACATTGTAGGTTTCACGCCTCTTATGAAGGGTTTGACGCTGGAGGGTTGTCGAGCAACTGCTTGAGGTGATTGGCAAGATTACGGTCATGCTCACCGAGACCGAGTTTGTGACGGATCACGCTTCCGTATGTGTAGTGCCGCTTCAGATTGATATACTCTCCTATTTCCTTTCCGTTAAGTCCGACAAGATAGAGACAGCAGTAATTCATTTCCCAATCGGTGAGTCCGCAGGAGCGGAGATATTCCATGAAACGCGGATGTCCTGCCTCAAACGAGCGGCGTGTCGATTCAAGGAAAGCATCGCGGTCAGACACAAGGATCTCAAGTTGCGCGTTAGCCTCCTGATTGGCAGAGGAACTGTCTGTTATATATGAGGTTATCACCTTGTTGAGAAGGGCAAGTCTCTGTTTAATCACAGCCTTCATCTGCTCATCCGCACTTCCTTGAGACATCTTGCTCAAAGTTTCTCTTTCGACAAGTGCTTCAGCATAAAGTTTTTCTATTCTCTCCTTTTCATCTTCAATTGCGATATTCACAGATTGAAGAAGCAGGTATCTTTTCCGTGTGGCCCATAATGCCGAACCTAATCCGGTCACCATAATAATGAAAAGAATAATGCTCGTAGCCAGACTTTTATGGTCGCGGACTGCTCTGTCTATGTGTTCATGCCGTTCTTCAAGAAACCTCGTATCGCTTTTATGACGGATCACTTCAAGGGAGTCATCTATTTCACTGCTCCGGTGAAGAGCCTTGTACGCACCTTCATAATCACCGGTCGAGGCATGGATCTCCGAAAGCACATAGTGATAATGCGGGTCAGCTGCTACATTATTGTACAGAACTTCCTTTTTCATCATTTCAAGGGCTTCCTCATGTCGTCCGGCAGAATTGTAGTAATACGCATAGATTCTCCAAGGAATGCTTTCCTCATCAGGATTCAGTGAAAGGAATTCTTCTACCTCATGGACAGCCTCCTGAACTCCATGCACGAGATGGGCATACTTGGCCCTGCTCATGTAATACATATCCCTGTCATACTCCGTCATGTGTTCTCTGTTCTGTTCGAGGATTTTAAGGTACATGGCGGCATTGACGACATCTTCTTTGTCTATGTAAATGTCGCAAAGATATGAAACGGCACGGATATAAACATATAAATTCTCCTGACCTTCAAGGACTTCCAGAGCCTTTTCATACTCACAGGCCGCTTCATCATATTCGAACTGAGCCTGATGCACGGCTCCTTTCATTATATATGTGAGGCCTTGGTTACGCTGTGAAGTCTCATCGATATGCTTCTGTGCCTGAAGCAGTGTCCGAAGTGCATCGTCATATTGGGCCGCAGCATATTGACTGTTTGCCAGACTGAGATATGAATCATAGTCAGGTTTCCCGCTGCAAGACAACAGGAGGAAACTCAGTACTATGAAAGATATATACTTCATCCGGGACGCAGATCTATCGCATTGCCGCAATCACCGCTGCAGGATCGTCTGCCTTGAAAACAGCACTTCCAGCCACAAGAATGTCAAATCCGGCTTCTGCAAGAGCCTTCGCATTTGCTGCAGAAACGCCTCCATCAACTTCAAGCATGAGATCCAGTCCCTGCCTGTCGATTTCCGCTTTCAGGATCCTGACTCTCTCATATGTTTCCTCTATGAATTTCTGACCGCCGAAACCGGCGAAAACTGACATCAGAAGGATGAAATCCGCCTCCGCGAGATATGGGAAAAGAGATTCGACAGGAATGTCAGGGTTGATTACAAGACCCGCCTTTACACCACATGAACGGATCAGTCTGAGAACCGCTGACGGATCAGTCGTCGCATTGAGGTGAAAGGAGATCATGGAGGCTCCTGCCTTTGCAAAGCGCTCGACATATTTCTCAGGCTCCACTATCATCAGATGAACGTCCAACGGTTTTTCAGCCTTTCTGGCGATTGCTTCCATGACCGGAAAACCGAATGATATGTTCGGCACAAACACGCCGTCCATCACATCTATATGGAAGAGGTCAGCATATCTGTTCACAGTTTCAACATCTTTCTCCAGATGGAGGAAATCAGCTGCAAGCATTGAGGGTGCGATCTGTATCATGTCCTGATCTATGATTAACGATAATTGAGTACTACATCAAGAAGAAGGGCTACAAACTTGTCGAGGGATGCAAGGTCAAGACGCTCGCCCGGAGCATGTACTCCACGAAGAGTAGGCCCGAAGGAAACCATATCGAGACCCGGGAATTTTTCCGTAAAAAGACCGCATTCGAGACCGGCATGAATTGCCTTGACCTTAGGTTCTACTCCGAAGAGCTTCCTGTATGAAGCGACACAGGCGTCACGTACAGGTGATTCCGCAGCCGGAGCCCAACCCGGATATTCTCCTTCATGCTTCACTATAGCCCCGGCAAGGACAAAGCAAGCCTCCATCTTGGCCGCTGCCGCACGGCGCGCAGCGGTAACACAGCTTCTCTGGCTCGATCCGATCCGGATGACACCGGGCTCTGTCATTTTTACTGAGGCGAGGTTGGTAGAGGTCTCTACGAAGTTCTCTATTTCCTGGCTCATTGCAAGGACTCCGTGCGGTGCAGCGCATAAGGCTGTGACAAGATTCCATGCAGTCATCTCGTCGATGGCTTCCGCAGCCGCATCTTCAACCTCTGAGAAACCAACCTTCAGGTCCTTTTCTATCGCTCCGTATTCTTCGGCCACTTCTGCAGCATAAGACTCAAGCCTCTCATTTATAATGTCCAGTGTATCTCCCTCAGCAGCAATCACAGCCTTGGCCTCTCTCGCAATAGCATTTCTCTTGTTGCCTCCGTTAATGCTCACCAGCTGCCAGTCGAGATCGAGGATGCCGTAAAGGAAACGTCCGAGAAGCTGGACGGCATTTGCACGGCCTTTGTTGATGTCGTCACCGCTATGTCCTCCCATGGCATCCTTTACAAAGACCTCCTGAAGCACGAAATCCTCCTGAACAGGTTCGTTCCTATAATGGAATTCGGCAGTAGTATCGAGACCACCGGCGCAGCCTACAAAGATTTCTCCTTCATCCTCGGAATCAAGATTAAGAAGGACCTTTCCGCTGAAGAAACCCGGCTCAAGAGCCATTGCCCCGTCAAGTCCGGTCTCTTCTGCAACCGTAAACAGACATTCGATCTTTCCACAAGACATGTCACTGTCAAGTAGAGCAAGCTGAGCGGCAATTCCGATGCCGCAATCCGCTCCAAGAGTGGTGTCCGGGGCGATCATCCACCCGTCTTTGATTATGTATTTTATCGGATCCTTTGCGAAATCATGTTCCACACCCTCATTCTTCTCGCAGACCATGTCTGAATGGCTCTGAAGGACGATGGTCGGAACTTTTTCACATCCGGCAGCGGCTTCCTTGACAATAAGGACATTACCGGCATCATCCGTTCTGCATTCAAGATTACGGTCTGCCGCAAATTTCTGAAGATATGCAATGATATGCTCTTCATGACCGGATTCACGCGGAATCTCTGTTATTTCTTTGAAAAATGAGAGTACTTTTTCTGAGTTCATTGCTATATGGTATTAAATGATAAATCCCTACAAAGATAAGACTTTGCAGGGATTCACAATATCTAAATACAGAATAGTTATCAACAATTTATCTTCTGACGGGCACTAACATCTTTTCTATGTCAGTGACATATTGCCTGAATGTCTTGTCCGTTGACATCAGATCGGTAACGGTTGTACATGCATGAAGCACAGTAGCATGGTCTTTTCCGCCAATCTCCGCTCCAATGGTAGAGAGAGAACAGTTTATGAGGCTTCTTGACATATACATCGCGATCTGCCTTGCCTGAACGATCTGACGCTTGCGGCTCTTTGAGAGCAGTGTATCACGTGTAATGTTGAAATAATCACAAACCACCTTCTGAACCTTGTCTATAGTGACATCGTTCTGCTGCTCACCAACAATCTTTTCCGTTATATGTTCAGCAAGATCGACGGTAATCTCTTTATGCGCGAGGGTTGCGTTGGCAATCAGAGAAATCAGGGCTCCTTCAAGCTCTCTGAAGTTTGATTTGATCCTGCTGGCAAGGAAGTGAAGTACATCTTCGCTCAAACGGACTCCTTCCCTGAAAGACCTTGCTTTAAGCATCTCAAGTCTTGTCGTGAAATCCGGCTTCTGAAGCTCTACGGAAAGTCCCCACTTGAGTCTTGAAAGAAGTCTTGCTTCGAAGTTTTCCAATTCGACAGGAGGTCTGTCTGACGTAAAGATCAGCTGCTTTCCCGACTGATGAAGATGGTTGAAAATATTGAAGAATGCATTCTGAGTGCTTGGACCGACAAGATCCTGAATGTCATCCATGATAAGCACATCCATCTTCATATAGAAGGCCAGAAAGTCTGTGAGCTTGTTCTTGACATTGACAGCATCCATGTATTGGGTCTTGAACCTGTTTGCCGGTACATAAAGGACTACAAGCTCCGGATATTTCTTCTTGATGGCAATACCTATCGCCTGAGCGAGATGAGTCTTGCCGAGACCGGGACCGCCGAAGAGAAAGAGAGGATTGAATGCAGTCTTGCCAGGTGCATCGGAAATGCTTTCACCGGCTGTGAAGCCCATCTTGTTGCACTCTCCCACCACAAGGTTCTCAAAACAATAGACAGGGTTGAGCTGAGGATTCACCTGAACCCTCTGGATGCCCGGGAACACGAAAGGTCCCGGATTTCCGGCTTTCGTGAATGTCTCTACTGATATGGTCTTGTTGACCGGAGCAGAGCCATGAGCAGCCGGATAAATGAGAGACTGCTGCTTCTGGACAGGAGTCACGACATATACAAGTCTTGCTGCTGCGCCCAGCTCCTTCTTGAGAGAAGCCTTGAGAAGATCAAGATAAGCACCCTCGAGATATTCACGGAAAAACTCTGAAGGAACCTCCACTGTAAGCGTTGACTCAACCAATGATACAGGCTTGATAGGCATGAACCAAAGGTTGAACTGCTTAGGATCTATGTTCTGTCTGATGAAATTCAGACAGTTGTTCCAAACAGATATGTGCTTTTCTTGTGTCATCTAATCAGGGTAATGGTCAAGTTTCAGACCCGTCTCTCAAACGGGAGTACAAAGATGGTGAAAAAAAAGTTATAAAAAAGAAAAAATACTATTGATTTTTAATTTTATTTTACATACACCCGCTTTATTTTCAACGAAACAACTGTCACTACAAATACCTGAGTATCAATAACTTACAAAACACATAACTGCATAATACGCTCATATTCGTGGAAGTAGCAATTTAGAATTATTCTAAAACCCTCATTTCGCGATTATTCATTGACAGAGGTAATCAGAATATGGAAATTCTTATATACTTCTTCGGATTTTCTTCAATTTTTCTGATAAGCGAATCGATATCATTCAAAAGAGAATCTAACGAATCATACATTGAATTGTCAACAAAAAGTTTTCCGATTGTACCGTCAGGATCATTCAAGTTTTCGAGAAGTGTCTTGAATGACGTAACGACTCCGGCAATATCCTCGGAATTGACGGCACTGATGATGTCATCTACTTTGACAAGAGCAGAATCTGCAGTATCGGCAATCCCGCCCAATTTCTCTGAAAGAGAAGCCAGATTATCGACAAAGACATCGAGTTCTTCTGACTTGCCGTTTACTGCAGCGGCGATCCCCCTGACTTCCGCCATTGTGCGTTCCAGATGGCTGATGGTTCCGGAAATGGCATCAATATTCTCGTCTGACAGCATTCTGTTGACATTGGCCACCGTTACATTAAGACTGTCAAGAGTATTTCCTACTTTTGCAAGTAGAGGTCCGAGACTGTCTTCAAGCCCGTCCATCAGACCGGCTGCAAAAGATGGTTCAAGAAAAGATCTGTCAGACACAAGCATTGAATCTGTCCCCAGATCGATCCTTATTCCTTTTCCACCCATGATATCGACACTGTAAATCGTCATTCTGGAATCAGAAGGAATCCTGAAGTCCTTCTGTACGGAACAGACCACCTTGAAGTCATCTGTTGACGGGTCATATGTGACTTCAGTCACCTTTCCGGCCTTGAATCCTTTGATATAAACAGGAGCTGAAGCGACAAGCCCCTCCACGTCATCATATCTCGAGACAAGCTCGATCTCTCTGTCAAATATGTCTTCTCCTCTGAGATAATTGATCAGAAAGAAAGATACCACCAGTACGGATACGACAAAAATTCCTATCTTAAGTTCTTTTTTATGCATATTACTTATAATTATATAGGTATGACTACCTGACTCTTGACACTTCGTTACCCACGACTTTCACCACAAAGGCTTCCGGGAATTTCTTTCTTACCGCCGCTAAAGACTTCTTAGCTTCATCCGCATTTTCGGATTTCGCAGTAATATATTTATATACAGTACTTTCCTGTGATTTGACTGCGGTTACATCCAGGCCTTTGAAGGCCTTGTCTCCTGTTGCTATCTTGCGACCGAGACCCATGATCTGAATTCCATACCAGACCTCGTCACTACCGCTTTCAGCTGAGGCGGCAGCCAGGGCATTCTTCACGGCATCTGCCAATGCTGCTGCTGCAGCCTCGTCGGGAACAGCCGCTACGGCCGGAAACGATTCCATCTTCATGCTCGCATCATACTTCGACTTATAGGACTTGAACGCTTCGAAAAGGCGCTGAGCTATTTCTTCCTGTCCTTTGGCTGAAGCAAGATATTCATACTCTGACGCATTGGATATGAAGGCAAGTTCGAGAAGAACCGAAGGCATATTGGTTTCCACGAGCACCTGGAATATATCCTGGTCGATCACAGCCTTGCGAGGTCTGAGGGGTGCCTTGATCAGATGATCGACAACTTCGCTTGCAAACAGAAGGCTGCTCTCATAGAATGCTGTCCATTGCAGCTTGTGGCTGATGAATGACTCAGGAGAATTCGGATCATAATTCTGATATTTGGTCTTGTAATCATCCTCGAGGATGATCACAGCATTCTCCTGCTGCGCCACAGACATATTACGTTCAAAATAATCGGTCTTGTTCTTCGAATTGTCGGAGCGCTGGCCTAAGATATGGACGGAAGTGCCGTATGCAGACTTTGCGGAGCTGCTGTTGCAGTGTATGGAAATGAAGAGATCTGCATTGTTGCGTCGGGCTGTCATCGCCCTCTCATGAAGTCCTATGAACACATCCGATTCCCTTGTATATATGACCTTGACATCCGGGTATTCCTTCTTTATCTTCTCACCCAGGAGTTTCGAGACCTTGAGCACGATATGCTTCTCGCTTGTAGCCTTGGTCTTGCCGAGTGCCCCCGGGTCCTTGCCGCCATGACCGGGATCGATCACGACAGTCTTGAGCCCCAGGTCACCCTGTCTGCTCTGAGCATTACTGTCGAATATGGGTGTAAAAAGCATACAAAGTACCGCCGATACACAAAAAAAACAAAGTTGATTCCTCATAAGATCGCTTCAATTTGGTAATAATTGAAATTAGTTTTAAATTTGCGATTTGCAAAAATACGAAGAATTTGCAAATACAGGATAAACACGGAGATTTATTTTGATGTCTATATATAGGAACGGGAAAATGAAGAAGTGGTTGGAAAAATGGGGACTTGCGGCAATCCTGCTGCTTGTGCTCAGTTCCTTTACCGTTTCTTCACAAGATGACAGACGCAGCAGACGTTTACGTCGGGCAGCGGGTGAGGCCGTTGCCGACACAATTGCCGTTCCGGAAATCTCAGATTCCTTGAGAGCAGTAAGAGACTCGATCGCAAGAGTGGATTCGCTTGCTGCTGCAGACTCTATCAGCATGCTCAGGAAAAGTTCCCTGGAGGCTCCGGCCTTTACAGCAGCACGAGATTCCATTGTGGAGGATTTCAGTGACGGCAAGCGCATGATATATTACTATGGCGATGTAAGTGTCACCTACGGCAACATGAAGCTGACAGCTGACTACATGGAATACGACCTTAACACCCAGACTCTTTACGCACGCGGAACCAAGGATACTACCGGAGTCTCGACAGGACTTCCGGTCATGGAACAAGGCGGAAAGTCTTATACCATGGAAGAGGTCAGATACAACTTCAACACCAACAAGGCACGCATCACCAACATGGTGACACAGGAGCAGGACGGTATTCTGCACGGCAAGAACATAAAGATGATGCCTGACCATTCAATCAACATCACCAACGGAAAATATACCGTCTGCGATTGCGAAGAGCCACATTACTATCTGCACCTTACTGCTGCCAAAGTGATGACCAAGCCGAATCAGAAGACGGTTTTCGGTCCGGCTTATCCTGTCATCGCGGATGTTCCGCTTCCTATCGGTCTGCCATTCGGATTCATACCGAAACGTCCGGACAGGGCCACAGGTATCCTCTTCCCTACTTTCGGTGAAGAGCAGTCCCGAGGATTCTATCTCAGAGACCTCGGAATGTATTTCGTCATCGGAGATTATTTCGACATAGCGCTGACGGGAGACATCTATACACTCGGTTCATGGGCAGTCGATCTGAATTCACGCTACAAGGTCAACTACAAGTTCAACGGAAGCTTTTCACTGACATATTCAAACGACCAGACAGGAGAAAAAGGAAGTGCCGACTTCTTCCAGACACGAAACTTCTCCGTCAGATGGACCCATTCCCAGGATTCGAAGGCAAGACCGGGAACAAGTTTCTCCGCATCGGTGAACTTCTCCAGCCCTTCCAACAGCAGATACAACTCTACAAATGTGCAGGAAGCCCTCCAGAACCAGATTTCTTCATCAATCTCTTACTCAAGAAACTGGAACGGCAAGCTCAACCTCTCGATAAACGCGCTTCACAGCCAGAACTCACGAGACAGTTCATACTCATTCACCTTGCCTAACGTCACATTCTCCGTGACGAAGTTCTATCCTTTCAAGAAGAAGCAGAGGGTAGGTAAGGAAAAGTGGTATGAGAAATTCTCTCTCGGCTACAACACTTCTTTCCAGAACAAGATCAACTTCAAGGCTTCGGAGTTCAAGCAGCCGGGACTTCTTGGCAAGTTCCAGAACGGAATGGCTCATAATTTCCAGATCGGTCTGCCTAACTTCACAGCGTTCAAATATATCAACATAACTCCTAACATTGCTTATGGCATGAACTGGTTCTTCCGCAACACCCATAAGGAATATAATCCTGAAACGGGAATGGTGGAGGACATTAAAGGTAAGGCATTCAGTACCTTCGGGGCAACGCATAATTACTCCGGAAGCATATCCATGAGCACCCGCCTGTATGGTATGTTCAATTTCGGAAAGCACAGAAAGCTTCAGACCATCAGGCATGTCGTATCTCCGTCCATAAGTGCTTCCTTCAGTCCCGAAAAAGGTACTCATTTCAATGGTTGGCGCACCCTCACCTATGTGGATAAGAACGGCGTGGAAAAGACTCAGGACTATAACATATATGCAGGCCAGATCAACTCTGCTCCGGGCAAAGGCAAGACAGCCAGCCTGAATTTCAGTCTGGGAAACAACTTCGAAGCCAAGGTAAGGGACCTCAAGGACACGACAGGTACGGGCAGCAAGAAGATCAAGCTGATAGACCAGCTCAACTTCTCGACAGGATATAATTTCCTCGCAGATTCATTGAAGATGAGCAATGTCGGTGTCACGATGTCAACTTCCGTATTCGGTAAGCTCGGCATCAGTGCTAATGCCAACTTTGACCCGTACGCCATTCTTGTGAACGAAAGCAACACCTCCGGAAGAAGAATCAACAGATTCGCCATCCAGGAAGGGCAAGGCCTGCTCAGGATGAACACTGCATCCGTATCTCTTTCATACTCTCTCTCCGGAGACGGAAAGATCAATGGAAACGACGGAACCAAGCAGGCAGGCGGCAATCCTGCAGATCACTATACAAGAATCTATTATCACCCTGTAACCGGCGAATACATCCCCGGCGGATGGCTGTATTATACCAATCCGAATGTACCATGGTCGATCAACTTCAATTACTCATACAGCTATCGGGCCGGATGGCAGTACTCGAACGGGCAGGTTATAAAGAAGAACACTCACACTCAGACACTCGGACTGAGCGGCAATGTCAAGCTGACACCACGTCTTGCACTGAACATGAGCACCGGATTCGATCTCATGGCCTTGAAGATGACCCCCACTCAGCTCAGTGCGACATATGACCTGCACTGCTTCAATATTGCAGTCTCATGGATTCCTACCGGACAATGGGAATCATGGAGCTTCAGAATATCTGCCAATGCAGCCGCTTTGGCAGACCTTTTGCGGTTCAAGAAGAGCAGCAGCTACTGGGACAACAATTATTAATCGAATTTACTGCCTCCGGAATTGCGGATTAAGTATTTTTTATTACCTTTGTGACTCCCCAGATCAGTTCTGTCTGAATTTTTAAATCATTTAACAATTTTATAATGCATAAGATTTTTGATCTTAAGGAGATGGATATCGAGCAGTTACGCTCTTTAGCATCAGACCTTGAAGTAAAAGGTTTCAAGCGGATGGAGAAGGATGACCTCGTTTATGCAATTCTCGATGAAGAAGCCAGAAAGAATGCGCTGAATGCTCCGGACAAGCCGGAAAGACCGAGGAGAGGACGTCCGAGAAAGACTGACAAGCAGCCTGCTGCCGTCAAACCGGAAGAAACTTCTGAACAGAAGAAAGATACTCCTGCTCTTCCTGAAGAAAAGAAAGAGTTCAAGAAAGAGGAAACTACAGAAAAAGCAAAAGAGACTCCTGCAATAGAGCAGAAGCCTCAGCCTAAGAAAAGAGGCCGTAAGCCTAAAGCAGACAAGGAAGCTGCAGCAAGCAAGGAGACACAGGAAGCCACTCAGGAACCTGCAGCGGTTACTGAATTGACGGAAACGAAGAAAGAAGCTGTTCCTCAGCAGAAACCTCAGCAGGGAAAGCAGAAAAGAGCACGAATTCAAAAGACTCCAGTCCAGAATGGCTCGGAACCCACAATGCAGGATATTCCTGCAGAGCCGGCTGAAAATGCTCAGGCAGAATCAGCAAAACCTGTTGAAAAGTCTCAGCGTCAGGAGGGAAAGAATGTTCAGCAGCAGAAGCCTCAGGAGCAGGTCGTTGAGTTCGACGGTGTCGTAGAGGCTACCGGAGTTCTGGAAATCATGCCTGACGGATATGGATTCCTCCGCTCTTCAGACTATAATTATCTGAACTCTCCTGATGACATCTATGTATCTCAGTATCAGATCAAGCAGCATGCTTTGAAGACCGGTGATACCGTTACAGGTGAAATAAAGCCTCCAAAGCCAGGAGACAAGTATTTCCCATTGGTACGCATCAAATACATCAACGGACGTACCCCGGAGTTCATCCGTGACAGAATTCCTTTCGATTTCCTTACGCCTCTTTTCCCTGAAGAGAAATTCAATCTTCTCGGCAACGGACATAATGACATGTCATGCCGTATCGTCGATATGTTCACCCCTATAGGAAAAGGACAGCGAGGACTTATCGTGGCTCAGCCTAAGACCGGTAAGACAATGCTGCTTAAGTCAATAGCGAACGCTATTGCTGACAACCACCCTGAAGTCTATATGATTGTCCTTCTTATCGACGAACGTCCTGAGGAGGTTACTGACATGGCACGTAGCGTGAAGGCTGAAGTTGTAGCGTCAACATTCGACGAGCCTGCAGAAAGACATGTAAAGGTAGCCAACATGGTACTCGAAAAAGCCAAGAGAATGGTTGAATGCGGACATGATGTGGTCATTCTTCTCGACTCCATAACTCGTCTTGCACGTGCTTACAACACTGTTCAGCCTGCATCAGGAAAGGTCCTTTCCGGAGGAGTCGATGCAAATGCGCTTCATAAGCCGAAGAGATTCTTCGGAGCGGCACGTAACATTGAAAACGGCGGTTCTCTTACAATCCTGGCGACAGCTCTTACAGAGACAGGATCCAAGATGGACGAAGTCATCTTTGAGGAATTCAAGGGAACTGGTAATATGGAACTTCAGCTTGACAGGCGTCTCTCCAACAAGAGAATCTTCCCGGCAGTGGATGTCACTCTTTCAAGTACAAGACGAGACGACCTGCTCTACTCCCCTGTCCTTGCAAACCGCATATGGGTGATGAGAAAGTTCCTTGCAGACATGAACTGCATCGAAGCGATGGAACTGCTTCAGAACAGGATGCAGCGCTATGGTACAAACGACGCTCTTCTTCAGAATATGGACAAGGAAGATATGGCATGACATATTGTTCTGTAAAAAAAAATCTCACGTTCATGGTTGACGTGAGATTTTTTTTACAGTTTTTCAGAATCATTTGCGATGATGATCCTTGTGATCCTTCTTGTGAATGTCAGCCTTCACCTCATCTATCTGCTTGTCGAATTTATCTTTGAGCTGCTCTTTTGTAAGACCCTTGGTCTCGACTTTATGCTGGTCATCCTTCAGGTTATATTTCACCTGATTCTTCATAAGCTGGATGTTGTCATAGAGTTCTGTCTGCTCGATTGCTCTGCGATAGTGACGAAGTGCAGACATCTGATCAGGGAAAGTATATACTCGCTCCGCTGCCACGCATACATCGCCGTCATAAGTATATGATTTCACATCGATGATGCCGTCATAGATATGGGTATAAACCACTGTATTGCCGACAAGATCGACTTTCTGAACATCAGGACTGCGGTCTTTTATAGCCTTGTCCATAAATTGGCGCTCCTGACGGAACGGTTCGTCCATTGCCGCTTTCTGCTGTCTGTCGGTGCTTGTGCACGCTGTCATCGCAGCCATCAGGGCTACAACTGACATTGTAATAAAAACATTTCTCATAACACTAATAATTAATCGTGCCATGAGAAATGTCAATTTCTGTGCCTATGGTGTATATCAGTCGATGAACTTCACCTTGTTCCAGTCGCGAGGTTTGGCATCAGGAGATTCTGAGGCATATCCGAGTCCTATACAGATTACCGGATTATACCCTTCGGAAAAACCAAGCATTCCGAGAGCATCCTGTGAATTCTTGAGAAAACGTATCGGGCTTCCAAGGCAGACCGAACCTACTCCAAGAGACCACGCCGAAAGCATTATGTTCTCGGAAAGCAGGCCGCAGTCGATCTGAGAGCAGTCATATGACAGTGCATTTGCGATGAATATCATCACAGGTGCATTGCGGAAACAGCCTTTGACAGACGCTTTCGGAACATCCGGATTTCCTGCTGCCATAGCATCAATTATCTTTTCCATAACCACCGGATCATCGACCACTCTGACTTCCCATGACTGGGCATTCATGCCGTTAGGTGCGTTGATGCCACATTCAAGGATGGTCTGCAAGGTGTCGCGAGAAACTGCTACAGGTTTGTACTGACGGATGCTCCTTCTGGCCATGATGGTTTCTATGACCTGATTGTCATCTGTTGTCTGCGTTGTCTGTGCGCATGAGGCAAGAGCCATGAATGCAATGGCTGTTGCCAGAATTCTGAATACCTTCATAGTCTTATCAATATTGATCCCAGCTCTTGATCTGGATGTCATCTATGGACATTGTGCAGAATGCACGGATGAATGCTGTCGCAAGTCGTGCATTTGTTATGAGCGGAATGTTGAAGTCGATGGCTGCCCTTCTCACATAGTAGCCGTTGGTGAGTTCCTTGTGCGAGAAGTTCTTCGGGATATTTATCACAAGGTCGAGTTCCTTGTTGGAAAGCATGTCCATTGCCTGACGGTACTTCGAAGCCAACTCAGGATCCTGTGCCTCCGTAGGCCAGATCACCCTCTCTGCTGGTATGCCGTTCTCGTTTAGATATCTGCATGACCCTTCCGTTCCGAAGAGCTTGTAGCCCCTCTGGTGGAGTAATTTGCATGCATTGAGAAGGTCAGCCTTCTGGAGTGCGTTACCTGAAGAAATAAGGATGTTCTTCTTAGGGATCTCATATCCTACTGAAAGCATTGAATTGAGGAGTGCCTCGTTGAAGTCGTCTCCG
>JAFUQW010000012.1 GCA_017472115.1 Bacteroidales bacterium
CACAAATGCAGAATAAGCATAAGTCAATGCACTGAATAATCCTAATATTATTAGAATCATTGTTATTAAATTTCTATTTCTCATAACCTGAAAAGATTTAAAATTAAATTGTAAACATCCCTTCTCCATAGTAGCCATCGGCAATGATGACAAGATAGCAGGTGCCCGGAATGGTCGGTGCATCAAGGAGGATGAATGGTTCGTAGTCAGAGTTGAAGGTGCGAGTATTGACTACATTACCGAATGAATCCACAATATAGACTTCTGTTGAACCTAAGCCGTGGCAGGTAAGTTCAACCATCATGTTGTGCGAATCATGAAAAGCCTCAACAAACAAAGGCAAAGAACGATCTACTTCATGTTTCGTCTTTAGGGCGTCTATTTCGATAATGGTTTTCCTCTTTGGAGGATCTTCCGCATAAAGCGGATTCAATAAGGCTGCTGACAATGCTATCGCAATGCCGGCAATGATTGATTTTAGTGTTGCCATTGTTATAATTGATTAGAATTAACAATGACAAAATTATCGAGGAGGATCGGGAAATACAATTTTTAAATCTACCTGAGCTGATCGCAAATCATTGATTTTCAACAGGGTTTCAAATAGGAAATCTACCCCTTTGCAAAAAGGTCTTTGAGATAGGTCTCAAGACGGATTTTTCCACCCTCGAGTCCGAGCTTCTTACGGATTTCACTGCTGATCTTATAAACCTGGTTATTCTGCATGATGCCGCTTATCTCTTTGGCATTGTAGCCCATGACATAGAGACAGCAGTAACCGATTTCCCATGTGGTCAGCCCTTTTGATTTTAAGAATGAAACTACATCCGGATTCTTGACCACATAGGTCATTCCTATTGTCGAGAGGTATTCTTTGGTGTCGTTAAGAAGATCGTTTATCTTCCGTTTCATATCTTCTGACTTTCCGGAATGGGACAGACGATGATTCAACACTATTTCATTAAGCAGCTCCATTCTTTCGGAAAGTATTTGATTTATTTCGGCATCAGTTGATGGATATTCTTCCAAAATTCTTTCAA
Organism: Bacteroidales bacterium; assembly: GCA_017472115.1. The sequence continues at coordinate 1,041 of JAFUQW010000012.1, forward strand.
GAGACTTTCTCTCCTCTAATGCTGACGAATATAAATTTCTCAATAGACGAGTATCTTTTACCTGTTTTATTATTAATATGACACAGACAAATAACAAGGCACAGACAGCAAACAACACAAGAAAGAGAATCAGATTTTTATTCTTTTCCTCAAGTATAGTCATATTCTGCTCATACCGTTCTTCGATATATTGAATATTCCTTGTATGGGTATCAATATACGTTGAATCCAAAATCTCAATGTATGCTTTATAAGCTTCCGTTGCCTTTTTATACGATTGAGTATATTCATATAATTGTGACATTATTGCATAATAAGTATGCTCATCCGAAATAGAAGTATTATATTTTCTATAATTCAATATAGCTTCCATCGCCTTATCATATTGATTTATATTGCAATATGCTATGGACACTATATTCCAATCTATATGGTATTCACAAACTGTATTAATATACTCTTCCAAAGTTATTTCATACTTCTTCCCGAAATCCATTTCACATTTCAATTTCAAAGAGAAATATGAATTTAACAAGTCAGGTTTCACAAAGTATTTATATGTTTCTATTAGATCAATATGTTTCTTTGCCTCATTTAAATACCCTAATGCCCAAAAATTATCAGCAATTTTAAGTTGATTATTCACATAACTGTTGACATTCCCCACAGCAAGAAAGAGTTCGGCCGCCTTGCGGTTGGCTTCGATGGCGTTCGGATAGTCGTAGAAGTCGGCATAAATGACTCCCTGTGCGGCGTAGCAGCGGGCAAGAGCCGAAGTGTCGGTGACTTCGGAAGCAAGGTCAGTCGCACGGATGAAGCAGTCCATCGCCGCTTCCTTGTCGCCGGCATTCTGACGGATGCGGCCGAGGTAGAAGAGAGTCTTGAATCTATCGTCGGAAGTACCTTTATGATCATAGTATTTCACAGCCGGAGCTATGATGCTGTCCGTGGTGAGATCTATGTAATTCTTATCAAGGGCCATTGTGTGCAACAGGGCATGTCTTGCCTTGAGGCTGCGGGTGTTCAGCCTGTAATCCTTGTGCTGACGCAGGATAGCAAGGGCAGAGTCCGGCATGTCTGCAATCATTGCCTCTGCTTCATCGAGACGGGATACGGCACGAGGATTCTCCTTGCATGAAACGGCTGCGAGGAGAAATGTCATAAGAAGGGAAAGTCTGATCAGGTGATTCATCAAGTTCGTGGTAAGGGGAGTTATACGATGATGTTCGTCACGAAGATAGAAATGATTGCCACCGGTGCCACATATCGGATGAGGAACCACAGCACGCCGAAGATCCGGACATTGGTTCTGAGGGTGCCGCCATTGGTGAATTCGTCATAGATGTCTGTCTTTTTGAGCTTCCAGCCGACGAAGAGGACGGTGAGAAGGCTGCCGAGGGTCATCAGGATATTCGACGAGAGGTTGTCGAAGAAGTCGAAGATATTGCGTCCTCCGATCTCTACTCCTGAAAGAGGACCGAATGACAGGGAGCAGACCGCACCTACAACCCAGCAGATGACGAAGAGGATCGAGCATGCTGCCATGCGGGAAAGTTTCTTTTCTTCGACGAGAAAGGCGACAGCAACCTCAAGCATCGATATGGATGAAGTCAAGGCAGCTACGAGAAGGGCCAAAAAGAAGAGGATGGCTACGAATCCTCCGGCAGGCATCTGCGAGAATACATATGGCAGTGTCTCGAACACCAGGCCAGGACCGGACTGCGGATCGAGCCCGAATGCAAAGACCGCCGGCATTATGGCTACACCGGCTATGAGTGCGAATGCAAGGTCGGAAACAGCAGTCGCCGTGCTCTGATACAATATGTTTTCCTTCTTGTCAACATAAGATGCATAGGTCATCATCGTGCCGAATCCCAAAGAGAGGGAGAAGAAGGCCTGTCCGAGGGCAGCAGCACATACCTTCGCGTCTATCTTGGAGAAATCCGGCTTGAAGAGGTAATCGACTCCTTTGCCGGATCCGGGAAGAGTCAGTGAATAGACCGCTATGGCCATGACTATGAAGAAGAGCATCGGCATCATGACCTTGCTGAATTTCTCTATTCCGTTCTTGATGCCTACGACCACTATCAGGGTGGTGGCAAGAAGGAAGAAGGTCTGGAAGATGAGCGGAGCCCATGGTGCCGAGACGAAATCCGTGAACATCGTGTTCATGGCAGCCCGGGAGACATTTCCCGTGAACGAAAAGGTGCAGGACTTGAGAAAGTATTCGATCGACCACCCTCCTATGACACTGTAGTATGAGAGCACCACCAGCGGAACTATGACTGTGAAAAGACCTACCCATCGCCATGCTGTTCCTCCCGAAAGATCACGGAATGCGGCATAGGCGTTTTTCTGGCTGCGACGGCCGACTACGAATTCAGAGATGAATATCGGCATACATATCAGGAAAGACAAGGCAATATAGATGATGATGAAGGCTGCTCCTCCGTTTTCTCCCACGAGGTATGGGAATCTCCACAGGTTTCCGAGGCCTACTGCCGATCCGGCCATTGCTACAAGGGCGCCGAAACGGCTGCCGAAACTTTCTCTGCTCATATAGTCTGCTTTTGCGTGATTAGCAACTTATTAATATTCAAACTGTTTGATATATTCAGCTCGACGTCCGCGCCATTACACTCTTACATACTCTACAAATTCGAAGGTGTAGCCTGTTTCCGGGTCTGTCATCTTTTCCGAACGCCTTGCTACCTTCCACACTGCAGGATCTATCTGCGGGAAGAACGTGTCGGCATCATCTATGACAGTATGTACATGGGTGATGATCAGGCGGTCCATGTCCGGAAGGGCCTGAGCATAGATCTGGCCGCCGCCCATGATGAAAAGACGCTGGTCGGCAGGTTCGACATCTGTCCGAACAAATGACACGGTTCTTTCTACATAACCATATGCTTCTTCCAGAGATCCTACAACAACAACTCCCTCCGGAGCATCAAATCCGCGGCGTGACACGACCACGTTCAGTCGTTTCGGAAGCGGACGTCCGATGGATTCGAAGGTCTTGCGGCCCATGATCACAGGGCAACCCATGGTGGTTCTCTTGAAGAACTTAAGATCTTCGGAGATATGCCACAGCAGTTCGTTGTTCCTGCCGATGGCATTATTGTCGGCAATCGCCACTATCAATACCTTTTCCATATAAACATCAAATGATCGCGAGTATTTTCTGGGGTAAACACCGTTCCGGTGCCTGCAGATGTCGTCAGACAGCTACCGGCGCCGGAATGCGAGGATAAGGATCATAATCCACCAGCTCGAAGTCCTCATATCTGAAGTCGAAGATACTCTTCACCGAAGGATTGATCTTCATCTTCGGCAGGGCACGAGGCTCACGCGAAAGCTGTGTGGCAACCTGCTCGAAATGATTGGTATAAATATGAGTGTCACCTGTGGTGTGGACGAATTCTCCCGGCTGAAGTCCGCATACCTGTGCTATCATCATGGTCAGAAGGGCATATGATGCGATATTGAACGGCACTCCGAGGAATACGTCGGCACTACGCTGGTAAAGCTGACATGAGAGCTTGCCGTCAGCTACATAGAACTGGAAGAGGGAGTGACATGGCGGAAGGGCCATCTTCTCGACTTCGGCTACATTCCACGCAGAGACGATCATGCGGCGTGAATCCGGGTTGTTCCTGATCTGGTCGATCACATTGGAAAGCTGGTCGATGGTGCGTCCGTCAGGAGTCGGCCAGCTGCGCCACTGATGGCCATATACGGGACCGAGGTCTCCGTTTTCGTCCGCCCATTCGTCCCAGATGGTCACTCCGTGGTCCTGGAGATATTTCACGTTGGTATCTCCGGCTATGAACCAGAGTAGTTCGTAAATGATGGATTTCAGATGGACTTTCTTGGTTGTAAGAAGAGGAAAACCTTCGCTGAGGTCAAAACGCATCTGATAGCCGAACACGCTCTGCGTACCTGTGCCTGTGCGGTCGCTTTTCATCACACCGTTGGTTCTTATATGCCGAAGTAAGTCTAAGTATTGTTTCATGAAAGCTGTTGTTTAGTGATGTGTTAACATAACCTGCATCATTCTAAGTGATTTAAAAATGTCAGTGCATATCAAGTTCCTGTAAACCGAAGCATCTTATTTTTACACATCACTTAACATACACCGAAAGCGAAGATGATGGCCTGCTCGTATATCTCGCCCGGACGGAGTACACACGAAGGATAGTCCGGCTTGTTAGGTGCATCAGGATAGTTCTGACATTCGATGGCAATGCCGTCATAGTCGTTATACATATGTCCGTTCTTGCCCTCAGGACATCCTGTGAGCCAGTTTCCCGTATAGATCTGCACTCCAGGCTGAGTGGTATATACTTCCATCTTGCGACCGCTTTCAGGAGCACAGAGTTCACAGCAGAACTGAAGCTGTCCGCGCTCCGCTCCGTCGATTACCCAGCAATGGTCGTAACCCTTGCCTATCTTCAATGGTTCGAAATCGGCGTTCATGTCCTGTCCTACCGGCTTTTCATTGACGAAATCCATCGGAGTTCCTGCCACAGGTGCACTCTCACCGAGAGGAATCTGAGTCTTGTCTGTAGGGAGATATTCCGAAGCATTCATGCGAAGGGTATGTCCGAGCATGGTGCCGCTACCTTCTCCGTTGAGATTGAAATATGCGTGGTTGGTAAGGTTCAGGACGGTAGGCTTGTCGCATTCTGCCGTAAGGGTGAGACGAAGCTCGCAATCCTCTGTCCACTCATATCGTGCAACTGTCTTGAGCGCACCGGGGAAGCCCATCTCGCCATCTTCTGCATAATACATGAACTCCACTCCGCCTTCGTGCTCACGGCTCTCCCAGACCTGATTCTGGAATCCTTCCGGACCTCCGTGAAGATGATTCGGTCCGTTGTTGACCGGAAGGGTGTATTCCACGCCGTCGAGAGTGAACTTTCCGAGTGCCACACGGTTGGCATAGCGGCCCGGAACCTTTCCCATGCACGGTCCGTCACCGAGATAATCCTCTGCCTTTGCATAACCGAGAGCGACATCCGCAAGAACGCCGTTCCTGTCCGGAACAACGACTGAGACGATTCCAGCTCCGACTTCGGACAGCTGAACATAAGCACCCTTTGAATTGGTAAGGGTATAACGGTTGATTTCCTTTCCCGACGGGGTCTTTCCCCAGATTTCTTTCTTGATTTCCATATCTTTGGTTTTTGTTTTATTCTGTCTTACATCCGGCTCAGATACTCGAACACTTTGTTTTCAGGAGCATCCTTCATGATCACTTTCTTGTCCTTGTCCAGCAGATAAAGCGACGGTATCGCCCTGACGTCGTAGAGGGTTTCCGTACGGATCGCAAGGTCAGGATCGAAGCCGTTGTACCACTCCTCCGGATAAACAGGCATATATGAGCGCCATGCCGCAATATCTTCGTCGATATAGATGTTGAGTACGGCCATCCGGCCCGTGGAGATCAGTTCTGCAATCCGGGGATCGCCTTTCAGGATATTTATGATGTTCATGCAGGCCTCGCAGCCGGGATTGCTGAAGAAGAGAAGCGTGAGAGGCGACTTGATTCCGTAAAGCGACCGCACCGTTCCTTTCTTGTCGGCAAAACGGAAGTCCGCAGCCTTCGTTCCAACCTTGTTGAGAGCACAGAGAGAAGCCTCCCTTTCGTATTTTCCTTTCATTTCAGGTGAAATACCTTTCCAGGAAGCAAGCATGCCGGCATAAACGCCGTAAAGGTCCTCGTTCCTGTATGGGGAATTGGGGTCGTAGAGATATGTCTCCACAAGCGGCGTGATGGTCTCATGGACCTGTGATGAGGAATCTCTGTCCTCGCATGCCAGAACCTTCGAACAGAGGGCTGCCACGGATTTTTCGGCAGTCTGATGCATGACCATGTCGAGCAGCGACACCCAGTTTGCAAACTTCTGCTCCACATCAGACTTGAGCACTCCGCTTACAAGCACGGAATCCGAAGGATAGGTTCTTGCAGTATCCATAATCTTGTCCCAGTAATGCAATGCCAGCCAGTCAGCCCTGTCCTGTGCATCTGTCATCATTCCCGGAGGAGTGACTTCAGGAAAGGACAGAGGGGTGAATGTCTCCTTCTTTCTTTGGACGCATGACAACAGGACAGAAAAAGTCAGGACGAGCAGCAAGAAGCTCAAGGTCTTGGTTTTTATCTCCATTTTCTTAAAAGTTGGCATAATCTTCAATATATTCATATTGAAAAGCCTACAAAAATATAAAAAATAATTAGATTTGTGGCTTGTGAGACGATTACACTACATATTTGCCCTTATTTTATTGCTTGCACCGACAATTGCAAGCGCTCAGTTCTATGTGACCGGAGATGACCCGGGCAGACTTCGCTGGAACTATATAGACACGGACAGCTACAGGATAATCTATCCGCGCGGAGCAGATTCCCTGGCCTTCTTCTATGGTACACAGCTCGAAAAATACAAATATCCGGTGTCGAGAACGACAGGATATATTACAGGGCAGGGCGACGGCAGACTCATGCCTGTCGTGATGCACACCTTCAACACATCCAACGGTTCCGTGGCATGGGCTCCTAAGAGGATGGACCTTTTCACTGTGCCTTCCGCTTACAATCCGGAGCCTATCCCGTGGCCATCGATGCTCGCAGTGCATGAATCGAGGCACATCACACAGATGCAGTTCGGAATGACCCGCACACTGAAGCCGTTCAATTATGTATTCGGAGAAATGTTCAACATCCTCGTCTCACTTGTCTATCCGGGAATGTATTTCATAGAAGGCGATGCAGTGGTGGCGGAAACGGCTCTGACAAAATCAGGACGAGGCCGTACGGCTGATTTTCTGAACTATTACATGGTGGCCTTCGACCAGGGGGACATGCGCAGCTGGAACCGCTGGCTCTATGGCTCGCAATGGCATTATACTCCAAATCATTATGCCCTCGGCTACATGACACTCGGAACATACCGCTATCTTCACGACCATCCGTATGTGATGCATGACGGATATGACAGGGCTTCGAGAATCGTCTTTGACTTCTCGCCTATACAGACCATGATGAAAAGAGGGGCAGGAGTCAAGAAATTCAAGCAGGTGTTCCGGGAGGTCCAGGATACGATGAAAGGCATATGGACCGCGGAAATCGAAGCACGCGCTCCATTCATCAGCGGGAAGATGGTTGCAGAAGGAGACAGGCTCTACACCGACTACAAAGACAACATAGCCGTAGGCTCGGACATATATTCCGTCAAGAGCGGATTCATGACCACTCCTGTGCTTGTGCGCATAGACAGCACCGGTCGTGAACACAGAGTAAGCCGTTTCGCCTCGCAGACAAGCGTGATCCGCCCTACATCCCAAGGAAGGATCTACTGGAGCGAAAACCTGCCTGATGCAAGATGGTCGATGAAGTCGGATTCACGTATAAGATACATCGACCTTTCGCGCAGTGTACGAAAGAAGAATCTCACAAACAGGAAAGACCTGCTTTTCAACCCGACCCCTTCCGAGGACGGATTCATGGTGGCGACAGTACAGTATTACACAGAAGGAGGATCAGCCCTTGCGGTAAGGAAAGCCTATGAGGGAGGCTGCGACAGCGTATATGAAGCTCCCGACAGTGTCCAGCTGCTTGAAACTGCCTGGATCGGGGACAACATTTATTTGACTGGACTGTCGGAAGGAGGCTACGGCATATATCATCTGCCAGGAGCGGCTTCGGGCAAGGCGGCAGATTGGCAGACCGTTCTCGCACCTCAGCCTGTGATGATAAAGGATTTCAGAAGCTATGGAGAAGAATTGATATTCGCATGCGACAGGACCGGTGTGCACGAACTTTATCATCTTGATCCGTCATCAGGTGTCCTGAAGCAAAAGACCTCGACACGTTACGGTGCATCGGACTTCACCTACAGCACAGACGGGAAATGGCTCTATTACTCATCCCAGACCTTAGACGGAATGAAGATGTTCCGCACCCCTGTCGATTCGCTCATAGACAGGACAGCAGACTATGCCGACATACATAAATATGTGATAGCTGACAGGCTGGCTGAGCAGGAAAAGGAAATAGCGAGACAGGCCGGATCCGACAAGGCCGTGCCTGATATTGACTTCGAAGCCTCAGAGCCTCGCCGCTACAGCAAGGCAGGACATATGTTCAACCTTCATTCGTGGGCTCCCGTATATGTCAGCGTCGATAACATCATGAACATGTCCTTCGACAGAATATGGCAGGCTGCATCTCTCGGAGTGTCGGGCATCATGCAGAACAGGCTTGCAACAGGTGTCGGCGAGTTCGGTTATTCCGCTCACAAGGATCCTTACAATCCGGCGAAATGGCGTCATTCGGGACATGTCAAATTCACATATTCAGGGCTGTATCCGGTGATCGAGGTATCTGTTGACTTCAATGACAGGGCTGCACGTCAGTATAATGTGACCGGCTACGAAAAGGACGGCATGCTGAGTGCCGGGCTTACATCAAGGGAACTGCCTGCTCCTTACATAGAAGGAAGCCTCTCTTTATACATTCCTTTCGATTTCTCTTCCGGAGGATGGTACAAGGGTGTCATTCCGAAAATAAACTACAGGATCAGCAACGACAAGTTCAACACAAGCATGCCGGTGATGAGCAGTAGCGGACATATCTATTCAGACGACAGAATGCTGTCATTCAATGATGTCTTTTATGTTTCGGATGCGTCAGTCCTTCCATCGTTCATAGGCGCTACTGACGGAAAGAACAGCTTCCGCCACAGTCTGAGCGGCTCACTCAGGGCTTATACAATGCTCGGAACGCCGAATTCGGCTGTATATCCGAGATGGGGAATCGGAATGGAAGCCGGCGCGTCGGGAAGTATCGAAAGTGCAAGCTGGCTCTCCCCTATGGGATATGCTTATGGCTACGGCTATGTGCCCGGATTCACCAGGACACAAGGTCTGAAGCTGACGGCAATGGTTCAGGCAAAGCTGAGCAAGAAAGCAGTATTCGGCCAGCCTGTCGTGAACATTCTTCCGCGCGGTATGAGCGAGAACGCTTCGCTTCGCCAGTGGCTCTCTTTGAGAAACAGTATTCTGACCCGTTTCACGGCCGATTATGCCATTCCTGTCTATATCGGTGACGCGCACATCGGAGGAGGCTTGTTCTATATCAAGAGGCTTGTCCTGACCCCACATTTCGACTACATGCCGGCAGGAGGATGGAACCTCTACAGCGCCGGCTGCGATCTAACCTTCGACCTCAACAGCATACTCTGGCTCGGCTGGCCATGCTCGGTCGGTGTCACCTACTCATACAACGGAAGCCCTCGTTTCTTCGAGCTGCAGCAAAATTCCGGAATCAATATCGGCCATCATTTTATAGGTCCGACCTTTAATGTATCATTCTGATCAATTGTCATTTATTAACTGTCATTCTGAGTAAAATAACTGTCATTCTGAGTAAAACAACTGTCATTCTGAGCGAAGCGAAGAATCTTTAAACCATCGAATATGTCAATAATCAACGAAGCCCTCGCCCCATGCAGCAAATGCGGACAGCAGCAGAAAGTGACTGTCTATAGAAGCATCAACATATCCGAAAATCCCGAACTCAAGGAGAAGGTACGCAGCGGAGAACTCTTCCTATGGGAGTGCCCTCATTGCGGGCAGGTCAATCTCGCGAAATACGAGACCCTTTACCACGATCCTGAGGCAAAGCTGATGTTCTGGCTCATCCCTTCAGGCGAGATTTCGGAAAGTCAGATGCAGGCCATAACCATGCACACGAAGGCGATGGGCGGCTATACACTGCGCCGTGTGAACGACATGGGCACCCTCATGGAAAAGGTGCTCATCAATGAGGCCGGACTCGATGATGTCGTGGTGGAGATGGTGAAATATGTAACGAAGCTCGAAATGGTGCAGAAGATGGTGGAACAGGACAGGAAGGAAGCTTTCCTTGCCGGAAAATTCCATTTCTATCGTGCTGATGGAGAAGGAGATGAAAGGATGCTGACATTCATGTACCCTCTGGACGGACAGATGATGGGGGTCAATGTCGGAATCAATGTATATCAGGACTGTACCGGCATCCTTGAACGCAATCCGCAGATGCGTCCGGAAGAAGGTTTCGTGACCATTGATGCAGACTGGTTAGCATCCAGACTGGCATAAAGAATTACCATTCTTCAAAATAGATGGTGACTTCATCGCCTTCCTGTACCTGCACGGCCTGATAATATCCTCCGCAATAGACTATGTAATCACCGGCATTGAGGGTAAACGAAACTTCGTTGTATCTGCCTTTCCTGACTGAGTCATAGGCAATCGGAGAGTCATTTTCCAATCCGAGAGTGTATGGAAAAACCTCTACATCATAGTCAAACATAGGGTCATATACGCACACCGTCAGTACACCCGTTCCGTTGGAAAGTTCTATACAACCGTTCAGCGCGAACATTGATGCTGCAGCAATTACAGCAGAAATCATCAGAACTAATCTCTTCTTCATAATCATTAATATATGTTCCATCCGCAAATATATAATCTTTAGCCGTATTTGCAAAATCGTCTCTGCTTAAGCTATAACCCGCGTCTCGATAAGCCTTTTGCCCAATCTCAGGTTTGAATTATCTCAGTCCGTATCTGGTCGTGAATCTGCAATGCAATACTTCGTCTTTGTAAGGAACCGGAGCATCAGGGTCAGAGATTTTATCATTAAGCCAATTAAGGTACATTACAACCTTTACGGGTATCTTCAGTTCAAAAGTAACTTTCTCATCCGTAAGTTTATAATTCTTCATCGGGATATTGAAAGCTATACCACTTCCTTCAGCAACAGATATATAATCAAAAGGGATATTCAGGAAAGGGTTGATATTATCTCTAAGATTCGTTGGACACGCTATGACAGGATCATTCCCATATTTTAATATAACATCTTCATCTCCGGGATTGTATTCATACGTAATGAGATGCCCTAATTCCTCTCCGGCAGCATATCCGGCAAACTCCTTATCAGCAATCAATGAAATACCTCCATTATACAATATTGTGATTATACCATCATCATTGTCGAAATATTCCGGTTGATAAACAGGATACAAATCATAAAAAGCCTCATATTCCTTTCTGACCTTTTTCCTACCATCACCAAATGTCTCGAATATTTCATCAGATGGAATGACTCGATAAATCCAGCCCATCATATCTGTTTTTTCAGTTTTGCTGCTGAGGTCAAAAGTGAATCCAAAACTGAAACTGTTGCCATATACTTGCTGATCTTCTCCATCCGGAAGGTAATATGATAATTCTGTACTGTTCAAACATTCTCCGGTCAATAATCTTATATACCTGATACCGGGGAATCCTGCTCCGACGAACCAGCATGAGACAACCAATGGCAGCATGACCAATAATAATATAATCTTTTTCATAACAGTTGATTCTTTTGAAACATTTGCAGATCTTACTCAGCAACGCCAAAATCATAAATTATCTTTTTATTATGATTATAATCGCCACCATCATCCAGAACCCATCTTCCGGTTAAAGTAAACCATCCGTCGTTTACAGGATCCTTTTTTTTCCATTGAGTTTTCCATCCCCAATTGATTTTTATGGCAGTTACGGATGCCGGCGAATAACTCTTTGTGGTATAACTCTCGAATGGCAAATACGGCTCAGTAGGAGGTACATCCCAGACATAGTAGTGATAGTGGGTGTATTCTGTGCGTGTCGATCGATAACCATCTATTACAAAACAATGGATTCTGGTATCTACAGGTATCAGCAAGTTGGAAGCAGATACAATGACCGGCATCTGATTCAATAAACTGTTTTCCACGATCTCTTCATCGTAATTACCATGAGAACAACTGATTCCGTGGTAGTCGAATAAATATGTCTTTAGATTGACTGGAAGAGCCCAGGAGTATTGACCAAAAATATTATCGCAGTAATGCATGTTTACCATGTCTGCGACATGCGCAATCAATATGGCTTCCGGAACATAAACTGTTGAATCAGATTTCATGTTCATGCTCATTGAATCCCATACTGTTTCTGAAAGATTTGTCAGAACTCTTTCATAACCATCAATATTTCCCACACAATAACCTTGACTGTACATTTGTGAAGGTGTTTGTAATTTATTATGCAGATAATAAAGTACTTGAGCACCGGCTACAGCAACGCATCCGGCTAATGCTCTTGTATCCGGATCATTTACATAATATGGGCTATACATGTTGTAAGGTTCATTCTGATGCCATTGAGATACCATATGATTGATAACAGTATCTTCTATAGTCATTGATCCTATTATTGTTTCCTCCCAATGTCCGCCAGGGTAAGGTATTATCGGTAAATTCGGATCAATTCTTGGTTGTTGCCAAAAAATTTTATGCGAACTAACCTCGTCCTTGTTGAAAATCAATTCTTCGTCTGTCGCGCGTTTTACTTTTGCAATGTCATTTGACATGGATGAAATCCAGAGTGCAGCAGCAGGACTACCATCTTCCAATGAAAAATAACCATTTTCTCCTTCGGCGAGAATAGCCGGGGTTCGTTTGTCTGATGAATATATCTTCCACCCATCATTGCTCCCAAAATTGACAACATACATTAGTGTGTCCTGATTTTCAGTGATATATGGATTGACTTTATAAGAGTAACCATGGGTTTTAGTGATAGGAAAATCCCGTGAGATTACTTGATGAATCTCATTTAATGAAACATGGTTATCAGAACTTGAAGATATTATATCCTCAACATAATCGACCTTTTGAGGAAAGATCATAATGCCAGTATCAATCTTTGAACAGGAAATAGCAACCAGAAACAGAGTAACGGTTGCATAAGCTAATCGTTTCATAGTTCTATAAGAATTTAAATATTAATATTCACCATGTAATGGCAGATGTTGCTGTCAAAGTCTCAACATGTTAAAAATAAATAATCTATTCGAAATCATATTGATTCTGAATAGATTTAAAGCATAATAGATAATAAATTGTTCCTTATGAACAATAATTTATATAAGGGACAAATTTCCTCTTCTTCTTGGAGTATTTCTTGCGGCGGGATAAGATGCCGGCCTACCGCACTCGTATGAATATGGTAATTGATCTTTGCCAGTTCAAATGCAATATCCTTATGTGCAAAAGTACCGCCATAACGCCCGGTCTTGGAAATGATACCCACAGCATGCGTCCTTTCCATCCATTCCTTGGCACTCAAACGGAAATTATTGAGACCGACCATACTTTTAATTATGTCGAATTCGACATAATTAAAATCTGGATTATTCAATCGTTCCCAAATCCCAAGAAACTCTACAGTATTCCTATTGCGTAACCAATTTGAGAAAAAGAACTCCCCTTCTTTAGCCTTCAACATATCTGTAAGGCTGATGTAATCTTCGTTACGAACTTTGATTACCGACACCTACGTGTCTTTAACTGAAATTTTAGCCATAAACAAATCCTTTTAAGGGTTAATAAAATTTGTTTATGGCCCCCTCAATCCCCGCAAAGGTGCAAAAAAGCAGGCAGCCTGTCAAAATTTTCGACAGACCGCCATGCAGATTTTTCTCTTTTTTATATGTTTTTAACTTTTTTAAGATTCTATCTGAAATTCTTAAAATGATACAGAAAGATTAAGAAGTGC
>JAFUQW010000088.1 GCA_017472115.1 Bacteroidales bacterium
CTCCCATCTGTGCTTTCCACAGCGGGATGCCCTCCCTGTCCGGACTTTCCTCTGAAACTGGTTTCAGCGACAAGTCGTCCTACCTGATTATTTATATCCGAGCTTCCGCTCCATCTTGTCATTCTGACGGTTCATCCTCTCGACCTCCTTCACGAGAGCCGGAGTGATGTCTTCGCAATGCTTGTGGCACTGCATTGATTTCGAGTACATTCGGCCGATGCAGAAATTGCTGTGCGTACATCCGCTGCAATGGTTCTCATCTGCCTGCATCTTGTTGACGAAGTCCGTGTCTTCAAGCACGGCACGTCCCATCTGGATGAGTGGGAATCCTTTGTCGATGGCCTCATCGGCGCTTTTGCGGTCAACCACACCTCCTACATAGACGAACGGGAAGTCAGGCATGGCCTCTCTGAACTTCAGCGCATCCTCCATGAAGAACAGCTTCTTGAACGGCACGGTCGGTGCCACGATCTTTCCTGCAAGCGAGACTCCTGCCTTGAGCCACCATTTGCTCCAAGGGAAGTAGTGGACGATGGTCTTGACAGGGAACTGGCCGCGCATGACGTACTGAGGATGACGGCTTACAAAGCCTCCAGAAAGCACGATAGCCTCTATTCCGAGGTCACGCAGCACCTTTGCAACTTCTATCAGTTCATCGGTTTCCTGGCCTCCCTTGAATCCGTCTCGTGTGTTCAGCTTGGCGAAAAGCGCCACTTTGCCTTTTCCTGCAGCCACGGCCTTGCTTACGCACATTTTCATGAACCTCATTCTGTTTTCCAGACTTCCTCCGAATTCGTCACGACGATGGTTTGTATATGGAGACAGGAACTGTGAGATCAGATATCCGTGCCCTGCATGGATTTCTATCGCATCGAAACCGGCCTCCACAGCAAGTTCTACAGCCTTTCCGTATGCATCGGCCACCTCGTTGATCTGCTCCATGTTCATCTTCTGGACGAAGGTAGGGGAGTAGAGGTTGAATCCACGGCTTGCTCCGTATGGCATACAGCCGCAGATGGTCCTGTGCGACATGTTTCCGCAATGTCCGAGCTGGATGGATGCCTTCGCTCCTTCTGCATGAATTGCATCGGTAAGCTTCTTCAGTTCAGGAACGATCTCTTCACGCATCCAGAGCTGATTTTCGAATGAGAGACCGCTCCGGCAGACAGCGGCATAAGCTACGGTTGTCATTCCGATACCGCCACGCGCTACCGCAGTGTGATAGTCAAACAGTTCCTTAGAAGGTCTCTGTCCCGGGCACATGGCCTCAAAGGCAGCCGACCTTATTGTCCTGTTTCTCAACTCAACAGGGCCGATCTTGTATGGTGTAAACAATTCGCTCATATTCTTTTTACTGATTCCCGATCAAGTCGGGAATGACTTGTTTATCTTGTCGTCATGGCCGGCTTGACCGGCCATCTGTCTTTACCATAAGTAAGGTATGATATGTTTCTTGTTCAGCTTCTTGTATTCATCTCCGAACTCCTGCTCGTATTTCTCCGTCAGAGACTTGGCGCGAGGGCCAAGATTGGCGAAAGTCCAGACCGCGAAAAGGACTCCGGCCGGTGACCATGTAAGGATTGCATAGCCGATCCACTCAGTGAACTCGCCGAAGTAATTCGCGGATGTCACGTATTTATATAATCCCTTGCGGGGAATGTAATGCTTTGTATCACCCGGTTTGCGGAGGTTGCGGATCACATAGTCGGAATGCAGGTTGATGGCCATTCCTGTGAAGAACACTATTGTTCCGATGATGAACTGCGGGCTTGTGAGCCACTCTGTGCCATACATCCCTGCAGGTGCCTGTGAATAAAGCCAGCCGCCTATCATATAGGCATTCAATGTGTTGAACACCAGTCCCATGAGCATTACTGCTATCGGCATCTTGCTCTTGCCTCTCATAAGGAAAGGGAAGATGAAGGATCTCTGGAAGTAATGAAGCAGGAAGAGACCTGCCATGATGTAAAGAACCGTTTTCGAGTTTCCTGTATCGACTCCTGACATGGCAAATCGTACAGTGTAGTAAAGCAGGAATAGAAAAGCCGGAGCCTCCATCAGTACCCATGCCACCTTGTTGCTGATCTTCGGTCCCCAGTTGGAAGAAGAAAGATAGCCATAGCCTGCCTTAAAGAAGAACAAGGCTACAAACACAATGACGGCCATTACGGCCATACATGTCATTACTATATAATAGGTATTCATTGCAGTCATTTTAAAACAATCGACAAAGTTAATGATTATTTTCGCAAATTGTTTTTTTTAGCTACTTTTGTCGTCCGAATGACTAATATTGGCTACATGAGAAAACTGACTACAATAATTCTTCTATCCTTTTTCCTTCTTTCCTGCTCGGAAGCGAAGGTCAAGGAGTATAAGCTGGAGGTTGTTGCAGAATATCCTCATGACAGGGAATCATACACACAGGGACTCTTCTTCCATGAAGGAAAACTCTATGAAAGCACCGGCCAGTATGGAAAGTCAACTTTCCGCATAGTGGATCCGGAAAGCGGAAAGGCATTGAAGAGACTTGACTTTGACGAGAAATATTTTTTGGAAGGTTCTGTCATCTTCGGAGACAATCTCTATATCCTTACATGGGACACAAAGGTTGCTTTCGTATATGACGCGGAAACCCTTGAATACAAGTCCTCCTGGACATATCCTCGTGAAGGGTGGGGACTTACGACAGACGGAAAGCAGCTGATTGCATCAGACGGATCCGCCACTCTGTTCTTCATGGATGAGAATTTCGGACTGAAACGCAGGCAGATCGTCACCTTGAACGGCCAGCCGATACGCTATCTCAATGAGCTTGAATATATTGACGGAAAGATATGGGCCAATGTATATACCTACGATGAAATCCTGATCATCAATCCGAAGGATGGAAAGGTGGAAGGAGTCATCGACTGCAGGAATCTTCTCCCGAAGAAGCTGCGCACTGTCACCACCGATGTGCTTAACGGCATCGCCTTCAATCCGGAGGATGGGAAGATATACATCACAGGTAAGAACTGGCCGAAGCTGTACGAAATCAAGCTGACGGAAAAGAAATGACGGAATCCGGCCTGAGAGCCGGTAGAGATAAATATTTTTTGCGTGGGGTGCCTCGACCGAGGCTGAGATCAGACCCAAGGAACCTGATCCGGGTAATGCCGGCGTAGGGATTGCGAATCTCAAGTGTATATATTACACGCCCCTTGCATAAATGTATAACATTATGCGAGGTTTTTTATTTTTTGCAGCGCTTAACGCGCTCATTCCGGGCATCGTACAAGGTACGGAGCCCGAAGGCACTGAAGAGAGACATGAGAAGCTTGACAGTGTGGTCGTTTCATCATCAAGGGCCGGAAACAACACGCCGGTCACATACTCGATGGTCTATAAGGATGAACTTCAGAGATTCAGTCCTATCAATTCGCTTCCGATGAATCTGGCTCTTCAGCCGTCCGTTGTGTCAGTCAACGAAGGAGGTACAGGACTTGGCTATTCCAAGATGACGGTCAGGGGATCAAAAGGATCGCAGATCAATGTGACTCTGAACGGAATAACCTTGAACGATGCTGAGTCTCAGGAAGTGTTCTGGGTGAACATACCCTCTCTTTCACATATGATTTCCAGTGTCCAGCTGCAGCGTGGACTCGGAACTTCTGCTAATGGTGCCGGAGCATTCGGAGCAAGCATCAATATGAGCACGGCATCAGTAGGAGCAGATCCGTTTGCTTCGGCAGATCTTGGAATCGGTTCGTACAATACTTTCACCACATCGTTTGCCGCAGGAACCGGTCTGATGGACTCCGGTCTGTATTTCAATGCAGCTTATTCCCGCAATTCTACCGACGGCTACATCCGCAACGCATTTGCTGATGTCCAGTCGGCAATGGCTGTGATCGGTTGGATGAATGAGAAGAATTCTGTCAGGCTGACGTGGCTGATGGGAGACCAGAGGACTGGAATCACATGGAACGGTATCGAGCCTTCCGTATATGAGGTTGACCGTCGTTATAATCCTGCCGGAGAGTACTATGACGGATTCGGCAACGTGCATTATTACGACAACGAAACAGACAACTACATGCAGCATCATCTGCAGCTGAATTATACCCGTTCATTTACAGACAGATTAGCCTGGAGCACTACATTCAATTACACCAGAGGTGACGGTTATTATGAGAATTACAAGGCAGGGAAGTCTTTCTCCAAGTATATGATGAATGATCCTGTCATTGACGGCGTCGTATATGATGAAGGTGACTTCATTACGAAAGAAGCCCTTGCCAACGATTATTTTGTCCTCAACTCCGACCTGCGTTACAGTTCGGAAAAACTCAATCTGACGGCAGGAATCAACCTTTCACGATATGACGGCGATCACATAGGATCGGTGATCTGGAACAATGTCCTCGGTGATGATTTCGATTATGACAGCCACAGCTGGTATCTCAACAACGGACTCAAGCAGGAAGCGAATGCATTCATAAGAAGCGAATTCAATCTCACCTCCTGGATGACAGCATATGCCGACCTTCAGTATCGCGGAGTCTGGTTGAAGATGTCAGGTCCCGAAGATGACGGAGTACTGCTCGATCATAAGGACAACTGGCAGTTCTTCAATCCGCGTGCGGGTCTGAATTTC
>JAFUQW010000013.1 GCA_017472115.1 Bacteroidales bacterium
CGCTGCCTTGCTGTCTGACTACACCTCGCCGGAAGGAGTGCAGGAAATGCTCTGGCAGAAGCAGGAAGACAACATTCCTCTTTTCGGATACGGTTCGAAGACATACATGATCGGCATGACAGATGCCGCGATGGAACTATGCGGAGGCCAGCTTCCCAAGCACATCTACTACGGCATCAAGAAGATCATCACGGATCTCGCATTCCACGAGCTGGAGATCATCGAAGGCGTAGAAAAGACCCTGCAGGCACTTCAGGGCCATTACAGGCTCATCGTCGCGACCAAGGGAGACCTTACAGAGCAGATGGGAAAATTCAGAAGTTCCGGACTGGCACATTATTTCCATCATTGCGAAGTGATGGAGAACAAGGACGAGAAGAATTATCTCGAACTCATCGCGAAGCACGATATCCGCCCGGAGGAACTGCTAATGATCGGCAACTCCGTCAAGTCTGACATCGCCCCTATCATCAACATCGGAGGCATGGCGATCCATACCCCACATGACATTGTCTGGGTTCATGAGATGATGGATATGCCGGAATCAGACAGGATCATCGTTGTCAAAAAGATAACAGATATAGTCGATTTTCTCCTTTGACAATAATTTCATTGCCACAAGGAGTCCTTTGGCACAGAATTAGCAATAAACTTAAACCGAATAGTTTTTTCATAGGTTAAGTTTTAGGTTAGAATTGCGGAGCCCTTTCGGTGTGAATCGAGAGGGCTCTATCTTTATTTTTTGCCTCCATACGGAGCCGGCTCCGGCTCACTGAGGAGTTTTGCCCTTTGTGCGGAGACATACCCAAACACAGAAGGCTTTACGATTTCCACTGCCATTCCGAGAGCCGAGATCATTCTGTAGAAAACTGCAACACTCGGAATTATAACTCCGTTCTCTATTCGGGAGATATAGGACTTAGTGGTCTGTGTCCTTCTTGCCAATTCTGCCTGTGAGACCTTCGCTTCCTTTCTGGCATCACGAAGAATCAATCCGGTATAATATGCATATGCATCCTCTTCGAACTTGACACGCTCTGGAGTGCCCTCTTTTCCGTATCGTGCATCAAGAACGGCATCATAGTCTTGAATCATGGGTTCGTTTATATTCATAGTACTCCTCCTTAATCTTCAATGCTTTTGCTATTTCATTTGACGGGGTCTTCTGTGTCTTTTTCTGAAATCCATTAAACAATACAACTATCTTTCCTTCATACTCTGTCCTTAATTCATATAGCCCGTCCCTTATATGTTTGACAAACTTCGATGGCAATCGGTCCTGTTTTTTCAGTAACACCAGGCCATAATCTACCTTCTCCCTCTCCTTGACAGTCAGTCCTTCCATGAACTCGCCAAAATATCTGCCAAATGCTATAATCCTCCTCTTCATGCTGCAAACAAACAAAAAGTTTCAATATCTTACAACACTTCATCTCCTACACCCAATGAGTGACTTGTTTCCTACGGGTCGCAAGTGGGCACAAAAAAGCCACTCCGAAGAGTGGCTTTAAAAGCATGATATTCATCTGGCTCATAATCAGGCTCTTTAATAATCATATCCCTGAATGAGGGTAGCATACGATGCCCATACAGGGTTTGACGTATATGTTTCTTCTGATCCTCGTGGGACATAAATCGCCTTCAGTTTTGAAGTTGAGAATGATGACATATGGGCTATTATTATATAAAATGGGCCGGGATTCTTAAGATATATAGTTTCAACATTACCCCCACTCCCATTAAAACAATCACTACCAATATTGATGTGACCCCCAAAAGTTGGACGGTTTAACATTATTAAGAGGCTGACTTAGATTGGAACAGAGCTCGGTATTGCACCGGGCTCTTTCCTTTTAGCCTCAGTTTGATTCGATCATTATTGTAGTAGCGTACATACTTAAC
>JAFUQW010000089.1 GCA_017472115.1 Bacteroidales bacterium
ACGGTCAGATATTTATAGCGTTCACCGTCACTTATCTTGATCCATCCGAATGACGGTTTCATGGAAGTTGACCTTATTTCGAGAAGACCATTGTCCAGACTTGTCTCAAGACCGTCAGAGTGTTCAGCAATGGCATTTCCGCTTATTCCGGATACAGGTACCGAGACTGTGCCCTTGACAGGATCCACTGCCACAAGATGATTTTCATATCCCGGAATCGAACCATATTTCAAGGTGTTCCCGAAAAATATTTCCTTGTCCCTGACATCATAACCGAAAGTGACCGTTGCAGTCCCCTTGCTATCTGCTGTGAAGTGCAGAGTGTTTCTGCCTGGCATGAGCTTCCCGGTCTGGACTCTTGTGTTTGTATGAAGTACGGTGACAGCACAGAATCTTGCTATGCTTTCCAAAGGTGCGTTAACTTTTACATAATAACCTCTTCTTCCGCGTACACGATAGTCGAGGCGCCCGTCTATTCTGTCGAAAGTCTTTCTCCCGTCAGTGGAGATTTCGAGCATCGCCTTGGAACCGTCATGAAGTACGGCTTCATACTCGGCTGCTACTATCGGGTAACAACTCTCCACAAGGTAACAGAAACTATCTTCTCCCTGTTCCACAAATGTTGCAGGATAATCGGCGGGACACCCGTCAAAGAGAAGGAATCCATTACCGTATTCAGGAAAGAATCTGTCGATTCTCCATATGTTGTTTGAGGCTCCGGACTGCAATCTGTAGTCTGTTCTGTCATTTTTCCTGAGTTCTGTGGTGCCTCCCGCCTGAAGGTCATTGGCTGTGCCGTTATTCGACCAGTGCAATCTGAGTCTTTCTCCGGGATTGATATTCATTGAAAACAGTTCCGGAAACATCGTCATGTGGTTGTAGTAGTATCTGGTACCCATCCGTACGAAATGTCCGGGACTTGTGCCCGCACGTTCCAATACGGCCGGCTGGTCCTCAAAACCTTCCTGCCCTGCAGCAGATTCATTGTCCATATCCACATAGAATTTCTGTCCGGAGAGGTCATAGATGTGATTCCGTCCACCGTAGAATATCTGCTGATATTCATGGCCATAACCACAGATCGGGCTGGATGGGATGTTGCAGGCTGACGAATAGAGGCAGGCCGTGAGTCTGTTGAGGGGACCGCACTCAAAACCACAATATGAACCGAGAACAGTCATGGACTCGTCCTTGGCACAGAATGCTTCATCGCTATGTTTTGCGAAAGAGGCCTGATATGTCATGAAATAGTCGCTGGCTCCTATCAGGTAGTTGAATAATGATACCGGATTCTCCTTGTCGCGGAGAGTTCTGGATACGTTGGCGTAGCTTCTGAAGTCAACCTCGTCACTGCGTCTGACGAAAGGATGTACAAGGGGCTTGTCAGATGTGTTCTTGATTTCCACGTAGTCCATTATGAGTCCTTCCGGAGCATCAACGGTAATGTCATCTCCGGCTTCAATATCAAAACCGGAAGTCACCTTACGGAACGAGGAATCAAAATCGGCATCAGATGGTACTTCCGGGTAGTTCTGGCGTTTTAGAAGCTGTGCCGGGTCGTTTTTTGGAGAAACCTCATCAGGGTAGTATTGAAGGACGCCCATATCAGTCTCTAATGTAAGGGCATTCCTGTTTTCCTTTCCCATGAGAGTGCCATGTATGACGCCAATGCCGGCCCCGCTTCTTCCGTCAAACTCGTCATTGAAATTGAATAAGGCCCTCGTATCCCTGTCCAACACGAATTCTTCGGAAGTTGGCGTGAAGTCGGATTCATACCTCACTGCAGATGACACTCGGAGACCATCGACAAGCCCCGAATACCAGGAGCTGCACCAGTCCGTTATGTTCTGCCATTTACGGTCATTGTCTGTGAATCCACGAGCATTGACATAGCTTGCCCCCACGTAGAATTCCATAGCGTGTCTGTCATTGGGGAACTCGACATGCTCGATGTCCACCGGCTCATATCCGTGGAGGTCCATGACCAGAATCCTTTCGCCGTTCAAATAGAGATATGCTTCTTCACCCGGCTTGAATGTGACGGCCAGGTGACTCCATTTCCCATCATCAATGTTCCTGACAACACTTCCGGAGAATCGTTTCATATTTCTGTCACCGAGTTCAAGTCGGATCACTGATGTCTTTGGATCGTATTCGAGGAAAAGCTGTCTTCCGAGAGCAAATCGTTTTTGAGATGTGTAGGCAATCGATGCATGGTGTGACGCCTCAAACAACGGTATGCATTCTCCTTCTGCCTGAATGGATGAACTCCAGTCTGGCTTGAACCATGCTTCTACTGTGCCCTCTGCTGCAGGGTAAAAGAAATCATATGGATTCCTCATCTGATAACCGCCGGCCCATGAAGCCCAGGATCTGGTCTGATATACGAATGCTCGGGTGGAATTGTTTCCCGACAGATTCAATGCCTTGTCATGTTCCGAGCCGCTGGCTCCTTCAGAAAAGAAACTCTTGTTGAAG
>JAFUQW010000090.1 GCA_017472115.1 Bacteroidales bacterium
CGGCGTTACCTCGTATCGGATAATCCTGGAGCTTCTTCGCTGAGGTAAAGCCATGGAAAATCACGCGACGAGAAGAAAACTCTGCCGGGATGGCCTTCTTCTCGTCTAAATGAATATGTCTCTCCTCATCCTTGGGATAAGGCTGTATTGATACGATGTCAAACTTATCAACGATGACACTTGGAAATATTGTCTCTAATAATGTCTTTGTTACCATACCACAAAGGTAACAAGACTAAATTTACCAACCTACTTTTTCCGTTGATCCATAAAAAAAACCTTGCACAACCGAAACCATTTATGTCCACATTACCTTAAGCTTCATTCGACAATTGTTCAAAATAACGCCATGTCTGTTCAAAGTGGCGTAAAAGGAGTAATTCTGTTCAATAAGGAGAGATATTTGTATCGATAAGGTAACATATGCCACTTATTACTATAAATGAATTGGAAAAGGCGTCGCCTTTGTTTCGCGGGAAGTGCGGGAACGCTTTCTGCGAAGGGTTGATGCGCATACTGTCTGTGGATAAGTTCAATGATCTGTATGACAGAAATGCATGCTTCAATGGGCCTGATTTCGCAAGGGCTGTCCTGAGGGACATAGGGGTGGAATACGAAGTCCTGAATAAGGATGTACTGCAAAAAATCCCAGATGGCCCTTTCATCACGATCAGCAACCATCCTTACGGACATATCGACGGTGTGATGCTGGTGGATCTGTTCGGGCATATCAGACCAGACTACAAGGTGATGGTAAATAAGTTTCTTGGCAGAATAAAGGCATTGGATGATAATTTCATATGCGTGACTCCTGTCGGAACGCAGCGGACTGCTCCTACCAAGGACAGTATCCAGGGCATCAAGGATTCTGTTGCACATATACGAAATGGAGGTGCCTTGGGGCTCTTCCCTTCCGGAGCCGTCTCTGACCTGAGTCTGAAGGACAGGTGCATCAGGGACAGGGAATGGCAGGAACCGGTGATAAGACTGATCCAGAAAATGAATGTCCCTGTCATTCCGGTTCATTTTCTCGACAGGAACTCGAACTTCTACTATTCCCTGGGACTGCTGGACTGGAGGGTCAGGCTGCTGAGACTGCCGTCAGAAGTGTTCAACAAAGGTGGAAAGGTCATAAGAATCGCACTCGGAGAAATCATCCTCCCGGAACAGCTGCAGAAGATCGATGACATCTGCCTGCTCCGGGAGTTTCTCAGAGATAAGGTTTATAGCCAGCATTAAACCCAAAAGTATGCATGATTTGCTCAAGACGAGTTGTCTGTCAGTGTTTAAGATAGGATTTCAGAGACTCGAAATAGTCCTCGAAGGCAGAGAGGCCAGCGGGTGTGACCGAGCATATCGTACGGGGCTTGCGGCCTTCGAATGTCTTTTCGACTTTGATGTAGCCTGCTGTGGACAGTTTGTCGATCTGCACGCTCAGATTGCCGGCCGTAGCCCCTGTCGATTCTCTGAGATAGACAAAGTCAGCCTCTTCAAGATTTACAAGAACAGACATCACAGCCAGACGCAGTTCATTATGAAGCAATGGATCGAGTTTCTTGAACATATAATGTCAGTTTTTAGCCGCCTTGCGGTTAAGTATGATTCCCGGTACGAGAAGATCGATCACGGCAACTGCTGCGAAGATCAACGTCATGGCATATCCTTCCATAAGGCAGAATGCTGCCGGACATGCTATGCCGGTAATGAAGCCGCATACCGTGAAAATCCGTTTCTTAAGGACTACACCGGTCATTGCCGCAGCGAATCCCATCAGGACCGCAATATAATGCGCGATGAAACGAGGGTCGATAAAGATAAACATGACTGCAAGAACTGTTGCAAAGATACCAAAAACCGTCCATATCTGAGCAAGAATATCATTGACAAAGTTCCTTGCTCCGCTGACACATTTCTTTTTCATGATCAGAGCAGAGAGCGGCCAGCCGATCAAAGGAAGGACGAACCAGAGCGAATTCCAGCAAGGATTGTCTGTCAGTGTGAGAAGCAGCCATACCGCCATTGAAAAAACGAGTACAAGTATTCCCCATAATACCATCGGTGAGCCGGCGTTCTTTTCGAAGTCGCGACGGCTTTTTGTTATTGCATCTGTAATGAGTCTGATGCTCCTTTCCGGGGTCATTTCATTTGTTTCCATTGTATTATTCTTTATAAATTAAATATTTGCAGCTTTCTCACTCCCCTTCCGGACAGGGAGATCGAAAGCTCCGTCACGCTTAAGCATTGCAAATATAAACAAGTTTATTTTATAAACCAAGAAAGAAGAGAAAATAATTGACTAACTTTGAAAGCGAATCTGAAAGGTTATGGCAAAGAAATGAAAAGCAGATATATCGACAGGGAAAGATACTTCAATGAACTGGCTCAGACTTCGAGAGAATTCTACATAGACTACATAGGGAAATGGAAGAAGCCAGGTAAAGGATGCCGTGTGCTTGAGATTGGTTGCGGCGAGGGAGGTAACCTGCTTCCGTTTGCCGAACTCGGCTGCCATGTGGAAGGACTTGACCTTGCGCCCAAAAAGATAGAGAATGCTGCGCTCTTCTTCGCACAGAGAGGCCGGAAGGGCAGCTTTTCATGTTCTGACTTCCTCACATGCACTCCCCCTCCGGCAGACAGCCTCTATGACGTGATCATAATCCACGATGTCATAGAGCACATCGAACCGGAAGGCAAGAAGCTGTTCTTCGAGAGGGCCAGGCAATATGTCAGACCCGACGGTATAATATTCTTCGGATTCCCGGCATGGCAGATGCCGTTCGGCGGCCATCAGCAGATATGCAGGAGCAAGGCCGCAAGGCTGCCTTTCATTCATCTGCTTCCTCGGGGCATATACAAGACATATCTCAGGATGTTCAGGGAAAATGAAGCCCAGATAGATGAACTGCTGAGCATAAAACGTTCGAGAATGACTCCGGAATCCTTTGAAGCACTGGCATCTGCCCAGGGCTACAGGATCTTAGACAGAACACTCTGGTTCATCACGCCGCATTATAAGGCAAAATTCAGACTCAAGCCGAGAAAGCTGGGAGCGTTGTTGAGAACCATTCCATATATCAGAAACTTTTTCACGACCTCATGCTTCTACATCATCCGCCCGGATTGCTGACAGTTCAGGATACTGTCAGTGCGGCAAGATAATCATAGTGTCCGCCCTCAGCAATGAGTTCAGCATTGAAACCATTCTCCTGTGCATAGAATGCCAAAGTGTCGAAATCTACATAAAGCCAGTCAAAAACTTCACCCTTGACTACATCAAGCAGGGAATCGGCATTTCCTGTATATTCCATTCTATAATCTATAAGCCCATAATAGTCTTCCGCCAGGTCGATCATCAGACTTCCGTCCTCTTCCTCATAGAGGTAACGAAGATCGCTCGAATCGACAAGCAGGACTCCACCTGGTTTGAGCAGCTGTCTGATCCTTCCGAAGAATACAGGCATGTTTTCAAGAGTACCTATGATGCCGGTACCGTTCATAAGCATGAGGACAGTGTCAAAACGTTCATCAAACGATTCGTCATATAGATTGACATTGAGCGCGTTTATTCCTCTTTCCTTCATCACGGATACAGCCAGAGGAGATATATCGATGGCAGTGACCTTCTTTCCCATGGACATCAGAGCAAGGCTGTGACATCCGCTTCCCGCCCCTACATCAAGGATGTCACCTTCGGACAATTCGAGAGCCGTCCTTTCAAGCAGCGGCATATCTTCATACTTGCGGAAAAGGTCTGCCACAGGAATCTCATCATCTTCAAACTGAGAAGAACAGACCCTGAGCACACCTGACCTGCCGTTCTTGTAATAGTCATATATTGCGGCACCCATCGGATCGCCCGAGGCGGCAAGACACTCTTTGCTTTCCATATCTGCTTTATTCAGCGTCAGGACTTTCTGGATTCTCCTTCTGCGCTTCCTTACGGATATGAGAAGGCAGCTTGCCGAATTCCCTCTTGCAATATGCACAGAAATTGCCGGGACCTGAAAAGCCGTATTTTTCGGAGATGTCCAGCAGTCTCAGGTCTGTATATTTAATGTCGTTAAGAATTTCCACCCTTCTCGACAACTGGATCCATTCACGAGGAGTAGTGTCCGGAAAGTAGCGGCGGAACAGATCGTTGAACTGATTGACAGTATAGCCGCACATTTCAGCAAGCTGCTTGAGATTCTTGGCCTTGGAGCGGTTGTTTTCAATAAGGGCGGTAAATGACATCTGATGCCCGAACAGATTATAGAAGAAGTTGAGCTGTTCTTCCTCGCTATAATAAAAGCGTATGTTCACAAATACAAGTTCCATCATGGAGCGATGAAGATGTGCGCATCGTATGTCATCGTCAAGATACCCGGAAAGCATCTCTAATATATGAACAGCACCTCCGCGGAAAGGAAGGGCACTGAACTCATAACAGAAGTTCTTATTCTGTCTGAGCGATCTGGACAATGTCCCCATATTGCATGCGGCACCAGGCTTGGCAAAATAACATACAATGATTTCCATATCCGTCAATGCGACGAAATCATATATGAAGTCCTGGTAGCAGAGCACCATATGACCTTCATTCATCTCATAGCTGTGCACTTCATTAGACTCTATTACACATTTTCCCCTGGTCAGGAAAACTATGGAAGAAATATGGGTATTATGTATATTGATAGTTTCTCCTGCGTTACAGGAAGTACGGTAGAAACCTGCCTCCGGATGCTGGAGTGACGGGCAGGACTTGGGGCATGACTGTCTCATTCTTGCTCAGATTACAAATAAAATATTTATGTTTTTGAGCATAAAATTAGTGATTTTTATTTATCAAACAAAATAAAGCTCCAATTGACTTGAATTTTATACCATTAGCAACATTAAATCACAAACAGGACCAGGGAAATGCTTATAATAATTAATTTTGTATTACACAAAACCACATAAAGATATGAAAAGAACAATCATCGCAGCTGTGACTCTGCTTATAGCATCGGCTGCCTTTGCCCAGCAGGCATTAGTTCCCGGAACCGGTCTTGTGTCTCCGGAAATCAATCCTGACAATTCCGTGACATTCAGGTACTATAATCCTAAGGCAATCACTGTGCAGGTGACCGGAGACTTCCTGCCTTCACAGGTACAGACCATCACGGCAGAAGGACGTCAAAGAAGGATGGATGTCCCGGGAGTCGCGGATCTCAAGGAAGAAAACGGAATATGGACATACACGACCGAACCACTTGAAGGCGAGCTTTACTCATATAGTCTCATTGTTGACGGTTTCAAGACTATGGATCCTTCCAACATCTACCAGAACCGCGACATCGCCACATGGACAAACATCTTCACGCTCAGCACGGAAAAGGGTGACAAAGGATGGTATTACGAAGTTCATGATGTCCCTCACGGCAACGTATCAAAGGTATGGTATGACAGTCCTACACTCGGATTGAAGCGCAGGATGACGGTCTATACTCCTGCAGGTTATGAGAAGAATACAAAGACAAAATATCCTGTATTCTACCTTCTCCACGGATCAGGCGGAGATGAGGATGCATGGGCGGATCTCGGAAGAGCCGTTCAGATTCTGGACAATCTCATCGCAGAGGGAAAGGCAGAGCCTATGATCCTCGTTATGCCGAACGGTGTGTATTTCAATCAGGCCGCTCCCGGCGTGGCAGTGAACATGTTCCAGCCTACCATATCGAACAGCCGTTCTCAGTCAACAGCAGAAGTGGAGGCAAGCTTCCCGGACATAATCAAGTATATCGAGAGCAACTACAGAGTGAAGAAGGACAAGAACAGCCGTGCGGTCGCAGGCCTCTCCATGGGAGGACGTCAGTCCGCTGCACTTTCAAGAAAATATCCTGACAAATTCGGATATGTGGGCCTCTTCTCAGGAGTCGTCCCACCTCAGGGCGAGGATGACAAGGAACTTGCTGCCGTGTTTGCAGCTCAGCCTAAGCTATACTGGATCGGTTGCGGAAAGACTGACGGCGTGATGGCTAATTCGATCAAGCTCAAGGAATATTGCGAATCACATGGTTATCCTGTCACTTTCTATGAGTCAGAAGGCGGACATATCTGGCGCAACTGGAGAGTATATCTGACAGAATTCGCACAGAAGCTTTTCAAATAGTCGGATTCAATAAAAAATCAGGCTCGATGAGCCTGATTTTTTATTTCCTTTTCCAGAGTCTTGACATATCCTCAAGGGTCTTGCCCTTGGTCTCCGGAACCAGTTTCCAGACAAATACGGCAGCTACGATACAGATTACTCCGTAAAGGCCGTAAGTGAATGCATGGCCGAAATTCTCCATCGAGCCGAGGCTCATGTTGTAGAGAGGCAGGAATGTCGATGACACCACAAAGTTGAATATCCACTGGAATGCCACTGCAATGGCAACCGCAGCTCCCCTTATGGTGTTCGGGAAGATTTCGGAAATCAGAACCCAGCAGATAGGGCCCCAGCTGAACATGAACGATGCACTATAGACCATGATGCTCACGACGGCCACAACCGGAGGGATTGTGGTCACTACACTGGTGACTGCAACACCCGCTGCTCCGAGAGCCATTCCCAGAGAACCCCAGATCAGCAAAGGCTTGCGTCCTATGCGCTCGACAGTAAAGATGGCCACAAGAGTGAAGGTTATGTTCACTATACCCATGATCACTGTCTGCATCATAGGATTGCCCATTCCGAGTGATTCGAATATTCTTGGAGCAAAATAAAGGACAGCGTTGATTCCGACGATCTGCTGGAACACGCTGAGCATGATCCCCACAAAAATGACAAGCCATCCGTACGTGAAGAGCTTTTCCGATTTCTCTGCAACCGTACCCTTTATGTCTGCAAGTATTTCATCAGCCTTGACCCTGCCGTTGATCTTGGACAGGATTGCAAGAGCCTGCCGATCATTTCCGGCCATTGCAAGATAACGAGGAGTCTCAGGTACAAGGAAAAGAAGCACCGTGAAAAGTCCTGCAGGCACGGCCTCACTCACAAACATATATCTCCAGCCCTTTTCGATAGCCCACTGTGCATCGGCAGGATTGATCACCTGGTTGATGCCTTCCGCCATCTTCTGGATCACCGGAGCGATGTGGTCGCCTAGAATCATGAAATTGACGAAATATACCACGAGCTGACCGAAGATGATTGCAAACTGGTTCCATGACACCAGAGTGCCTCGGAGATTGCTCGGAGCCACTTCCGCGATGTACATAGGACAGATCGCCGAAGCGAGTCCGACGCCGACACCTCCCAGAACACGGTAGAGATTGAATGCGATCAGAAGAGAAAAGGACGGCTGACCTTTCTCGAAGAAGATGAACTCGGGATAATATGATCCGAGAGCAGACAGGAAGAATAATATACCTGCAAGTATGAGGGATTTCTTTCTTCCCAGGCGTGAAGCACATATTCCGGATATGGCAGCACCAATAACGCAACCTATAAGGGCGCTTGATGAGGTGATGCCATGCATGAAGTCCGTATAGACAAAGTCCGAAGCACCCATGAAGAATGCCTGCAGACCTTTTTCAGCTCCGGATATGACAGCTGTATCATATCCGAAAAGCAGTCCGCCTATCACTGCCACCAGGACGATGGAAAAGAGATAGGCCCTGCTTCCTTTATCATTCATAGCTGACATGGCTGCTAGCAATACATGTTGACAATCGCTTCGTAAAGTTCCTGCTTGCCTGAAGTCTGCTTAGGCTCGCCGACCTGCCTGCCGTACTCGTAAGCTTCTTCGAAAGTCATCTGACCGTCCTCGAACTTCTTTCCAAGTCCTGCATCAAAGCTTGCATATCTGTCTGCCACCATCTTTGGAAGAGGTGATTCTTCGAGGATGGCTGCAGCACTTTCGAGCGCACGTGCCATCGCATCCATAGCTGCGATATGAGAGATGAAGATATCCTCGAGATCAGTTGAGTTGCGACGGGTCTTGGCATCGAAGTTTGTACCGCCGTTTCCGAAACCGCCGTTGCGGATGATCTGGAGCATAGCCTGGGTCAGATCGAATGCGTCGATCGGGAACTGGTCTGTGTCCCATCCGTTCTGATAGTCTCCACGGTTGGCGTCGATCGATCCGAGCATGCCGGCATCAACAGCACAAGCAAGTTCGTGCTCGAATGTATGACCGGCGAGAGTAGCATGATTGACCTCGATATTAACCTTGAAGTCCTTGTCGAGACCGTTGGCTCTAAGGAAGCCGATGACAGTCTCGGTATCGACGTCATACTGATGCTTGGTCGGTTCCATCGGCTTAGGTTCGATGAGGAATGTGCCTGTGAATCCCTTGCTGCGTGCATAGTCGCGTGCCATGCGCAGCATTGTGGCAAGATGTGACTTCTCACGCTTCATATCTGTGTTGAGAAGTGACATATAGCCTTCGCGGCCACCCCAGAACACATAGTTTGTTCCACCGAGTTCGATGGTTGCATCGATCGAGTTCTTGATCTGTACTATAGCCCTTGCCACTACATCGAAGTCCGGATTGGTTGCAGCTCCGTTCATATAGCGTTTGTGGCCGAACACGTTTGCAGTTCCCCAGAGAAGCTTGATTCCGGTCTCAGCCTGCTTCTGCTTCAGGTAAGCCACGATCTCCTTGAGGTTCGCTTCGTACTCCTCCACCGTAGCGGCCTCAGCCACAAGATCCACATCATGGAAGCAGTAGTATCCGATACCCATCTTCTGCATGAATTCGAATCCTGCGTCAACCTTGTCTTTTGCAGCCTGGATAGGGCAGGCAGCTTCATTCCACGGGAATGTCTTTGTGCCGCCTCCGAACTGGTCCGCTCCTTCTGCACAGAGTGTGTGCCACCATGCCATGGCGAATTTGAACCAGTCCTTCATTGTCTTTCCGAGGACTATCTTCTCTGCATCATAATAACGGAATGCCAGCGGATTTCTGCTGTCTTTGCCTTCGAAAGGGATCTTGCCGATCTCAGGGAAAAATTCTCTTGTTGCCATAATGTATGTTTTATGTTTGTTTTTGATATTATTCTGACAGAATATCTTTCCAGCGTGAATATGCGTCCAGAAGAGGGGTGGAAGTGCGCGGATGGATCACTGCGAGTTTTTCAAGGGTGGCAAAAGCCTCAGTATTGTCTTTATAATAGCCTGAGCCTATTCCTGCTCCCTTTGCCGCACCGACTGATCCGTCGGTGTCATATAATTCAATGAGTGCTCCGGTCACATCAGCAAGAGCCTGTCTGAATACAGGACTGAGGAACATGTTGGCATGACCGGCATGAATCTTCTTCACCTGCATGCCCATCTGCTCCATGATGTCTATGCCGTATTTGAATGAGAACACGATACCTTCCTGTGCTGCACGCAGAAGATGTGCGCGACCGTGACGGTTGAAATCCAGTCCATGAAACGAGCTTCCCACTTCCTTGTTGCCGAGCATCCTCTCCGCTCCGTTTCCGAACGGGAGGACGCACAGTCCGTCCGATCCATCCGGAGCGGTAGCCGCGAGTTCGTTCATCTGAGAATAATCCAGTTCCGGAGCGACATTCCTTTTCATCCATGAATTGAGTATGCCCGTACCGTTGATGCACAGAAGAACTCCGAGACGGGACTGATCAGATGTATGATTGACATGAGCAAAGGTGTTGACACGAGATTGCGGATCATGATTCACCTCGCCAAGCACACCATACACCACTCCGGAAGTTCCTGCTGTCGATGCGATTTCTCCGGGATTGAACACATTGAGAGACAAGGCATTATTTGGCTGGTCTCCTGCACGGTAGGTCACCGGTGTGCCTTCTGCAAGTCCAAGCTCAGCTGCCGCAGAAGCAGTCAGCCTGCCTTGTTCGGCAAAAGTCGGGACGACGTCCGGAATCATCGAGCGGTCGATTCCATAGTAATCAAGAAGTTCACCTGAGATACATTCATCCTTGAAGTCCCAGAATATGCCCTCCGAGAGTCCGGATACGGTTGTGCAGACCTCGCCTGTCATCTTCATGGCAATGTAGTCTCCGGGAAGCATTATCTTATATATCTTCTCGTACAGTTCCGGTTCGTTTTCTCTGACCCACGCAAGCTTTGATGCAGTGAAATTTCCGGGAGAGTTGAGAAGATGGGACAGACAGAATTCTTCCCCAAGAGCTTCGAATGCCTTGTTTCCATATGGCACCGCGCGGGAATCACACCAGATTATGGATGGCCTGAGCACATTGAGGTCCCTGTCCACACAGACAAGTCCATGCATCTGATAGGAAATACCGATGCATTTAATTTCATGAGGATCTGTACCGGTCGAGGCAAGCACATCAGCGACTGCTGCCTTGAGACAGTCCCACCAGGATTCAGGGTCCTGCTCCGCCCACCCTTTGCGGAGAGCCTTTATCGGAGCTTCCGATTTCGGATAGAATGCTGAGGCACAGAGAATCCCGTTTTCGAGACCCACCAATGAGACCTTGACTGACGAAGATCCCACATCAATACCAAGACTTTTCATGACTACAATCTTATTGAGAGTTCCGAACCGTCATATCTTACTGCGACAGCCTTTCCTTTGCCGTTCTTCGAAACAGGGATCACATTGAACACGCGTTCCTGAAGCATACCCGGGAATTCTCCGCGACGTTCACCTATCGTCAGGATTCCTTCAGAGTCGTCATATCCGAAATCTATCATTGCATATGCGCCCTTCTCATAGTTGTAATTGACATTCTCGTCCTCATAGAGGGTGAATTCTCCGTCTGCTCCCTTATATACATAAAGGTCGATGACTTCTGCAGGCTTTTCATCCGACCATTGCATGTCAGGACCTGCCGGCACAATCGAGCCTGCACGGACATACAGAGGTATCCTCTCATAAGGAGCAGCGACAAGTTTCTTCATACCGCCATCGAGGAATTTTCCTGTATAATAGTCATACCATCCTTCACATTCAGGGAAATATACTTCGCGCGTACGTGCACCATATTCATATACAGGAGCGACAAGGAAAGACGGTCCGAACATATATGTATCCCCGATATTCATGACTTCCCGATCTTCCATGAAGTCCATCACCAACGGCCTCATGATGGTATAATCCTCAAACCATGTCATTCCTGCCAGAGAATAGATGTATGGCATCAGGCGATAACGCAACTGAGTATAATAAAGCATGGATTCATATGCCGGATGACCTTCAGGAGCGATTTCCCAAGGCTCGCGGAAAGGATACTGGCCGTGGGAGCGGAAAAGCGGGCAGAATGCGCCGAACTGGAACCAGCGTGCATTGAGCTCACGCCATTCCTTCTGGTCTGCATTCTCACGGCCCGTCTCATTATAAAGATTCTGACCAGCCACATAGCGGTTCTCGACGCAGAAACCTCCTATATCCATAGTCCAATATGGAATACCGCTTATGGCATAGTTGAGACCGGCAGAAATCTGTGCCTTCATATCTTCCCATCTTGTGGCGATGTCACCGCTCCATGTAGCTGTCGAATATCTCTGCAGACCGGCAAATCCGCTTCGTGTCAGCAGGAATACCCTCTTGTCCGGATCGACTCCGCGCTGACCGTTATAGATAGCATCGGCATTCACGATAGAATACGCATTGAAGAACTCGGTTGACGAGCCCAGAGCTGTAGGGCCGCAGAGCGCCTTGCGGTAATCCATGTCTGTACAGTCACGTACATTAGGCTCGGAAGCGTCCATCCACCACGCATCTATGCCGAGCGGATAATAATGCTCATACATCTGATTCCAGAAAAGCTTGCGCGCTTCCAGAGCATAGGCATCATAAAAGCCATAGAGATAGCCCTTGCCTATCCAGTCACGGATTCCGTCCTCGTTGGCCTTGTTGTACATCCAGCCTTTATCATTGAATTCCTTGTAATGTTCCGTTTCCAGATAGAACTTTGGCCATACGGAGATCATCATCCTTCCGTTCATGTCATGGATGGAATCCACCATTGCCTTCGGATCAGGGAAACGGGCCGGATCGAATTCATGGCTGCCCCATGCATCCTCTTCCCAGTGACTCCAGTCCATAACGATGTTATCGATAGGGAAATTCCTCTTCCTGAAACCTTCCAATGCCTCTATCATTTCCGTCGATGTCTTGTAACGTTCACGGCTCTGCCAGTAACCCATAGCCCATTTAGGCATGACAGGCGACTTTCCTGTAAGTTGACGGTATCCGCTGATTATTTCATCCATATCATCACCCGCGATGAAATACCAGTCCATCTGCTTAGTCATCTCACTCCACCATGAATGCTTTGCCTGTTCGCATTCATTCACGAGAGGATAGACCCTGAGACCACAATATGAGACATCTCCGTCAGGCTTCCATGTCACCTTGACAGGAGTCTTTTCTCCTGCTGTCAGAGAACAGCTGAACTTGAAGCTGTTAGGATTCCATGCAGTCCTCCATCTCTCCGGAACGACCGTCTCTCCTCCTACCTCGACCGTGGTATATCCTGCATAATAAAGAATAAACTGATAGTTTCCTGACTCAGGAGCCTCGATGAAACCCTCATATGTCACTTCCGATCCATAGAGACGGAATCCTTCAGGAAGATTCACCACACGCGCCATTTCGGGAGCGACGAGATGCTCGAAATACAGCTGAGGCTCGGTACGTACGAGTGTTTCCCCTTCCGCAGGAACATATGTACCTGTAAGCCCCCCTTCCTTTCCTTCAGCATCATATACCTTGAACACCTCAGGCAACTGGCTGTAGCCGTCGGGATTACCGAAACGCATCATCGAATAGCTGTCCATAAGGACACCATATCCCTTGTTTGAAACTATGAAAGGCACAGACACCTTCGTGTTGTACTGAAAGAGTTCTTCATTCTTTCCTTTATAGTTGAATTCATCTGCCTGATGCTGTCCCAAGCCATAAAAGGCCTCGTCATCAGGAGATTCGAACACCTGGCGGAATGTCCAGCCGCGGGTACCCTCGACTTCTATCGGTTCGAAGGTCTTTCCCCCGCCGGCTTCTTCACGAAGCATTACATTTCCTGACAGATCGGAGAACCAGACCTCACCGGTCGAGATGCGCACATTGGCCTTCAAGGCCGCTGTTGTAACGGTCACGACATCATCGGAAGATTCAACCGTGAAAGGTGTTTCAGTCTGAGACGGAAGTATGATCAGACTCTCAGGATCGGCAAAACGTCTCTCGGGAGTAGCCGAGACATGGATGAGTCTGTCACCGACGACCTGAAGGCGTACCAGTCGGGGGCCGCCTTCTACAGGCAGGCTTACCTTAACTGTAACCGAATCGTCATTCTGTCTGTAATCATTTACGGAGCAACCGCATAGAAGCATACCCGCAATCAGGGACGCAGCATAAAAATGTCTGAGTTTCATCATTAATGGCCATTAGTCGTGTGTTATGCAAAGATAACCGATTTTCATGAGCCAAAAAATATCACAACCTTTCGATTGTGATACTATTTTAATTGATTTTGATACATAATCTACTGACGAGGATATTCCCTCTCTATCCTTGTATGCAGATCTTTCAGTTTCAGTGCTATCGCGCACATCATGACACCGAGCATGAGCAGTCCGAGACCGGCTATCACGATCACCGTATCGATGCCGACACTCAGAGGATTGACAAGTACGAGGATCGAGAGTATCAGAAGAAGAACGCCTCCACATATGATCCATGCTCCGCCATGAAGTCTGAAGGTTTCAATATCCCCACCGAACGAGATTATCATGAAACTGTGATAGAGAAGGCATATTCCCATCATTATCGGAAGGGTAAACAGACTCACGGCCGGATAAATACAGAGAAATATACCGAGAAGCAGATCTATGATTCCTCCGACTATGATATATCCGCGCATCATAAGATAGTTGCCGCTGGTGGCAGCTATTATAAGCTGAGCCGCACCGGAAATCAGGATCAATATGCCGAAGAGAATGCTCAACGTTACATAGCTCTCGAGCGGAAATACAAATACAGCTATGCCGAGAGCGACGGATAATACTCCGGCAAGCATCAAGAGCCACCAATGCCTGATGGCACGGGCGGCTCTGTCAATAAGATTTTCAAAATGACGTTTCATAACACTAATAATTAATCAGTGTCATGAAAATTCAATTTCTATGCTAAAACATCGTCTTTACCTGATCGTAAACATTCTGAGCTGTAAAGCCGAGTTTCTCGTCAAGCACCTTGTAAGGGGCAGAGAAACCAAAACTTTCAAGTCCGAACACCTTGCCGTTCACGCCTACGAGACCTTCGAGGTTGACAGGCAGACCGGCGGTGAGACCGAAGATCTTTGCTCCATAAGGAAGTATGCTTTCCTGATACTCCCTGGTCTGACTGCGGAAGAGTCCCTCTGAAGGACAGCTGACCACGCGTACCTTGAGACCGTCGTTGCGGAGGAGAGCCGCACCTGCCACGAGAGTCGATACTTCCGAACCTGAAGCCACGAGGATAACATCCGGATTCTCATCCGATCCGGCAACTACATATGCTCCCTTGACTGCCTGGGAATAGTCTGTACCCTCAGGAAGGCTGTCCACATTCTGACGAGAGAATATCAGCGCAGTCGGTGTGTCCATGTTCTCCATTGCCATCTTCCAGCACACAGTCGTCTCATCTGCATCGGCAGGACGAAGAACGAGTACGGAATTCTTTCCCTTATGGTTCTTCAGCTTCTCCATAAGCCTTATCTGTGCCTCATGCTCCACAGGCTCATGCGTAGGGCCGTCCTCACCGACACGGAATGCATCATGAGACCAGACGAATTTTATAGGAACCTGCATGAGCGCAGCCATGCGGATTGCAGGCTTCATATAATCCGAGAACACGAAGAAGGTACCGCATGCCGACAGCACGCCGCCATGAAGCATCATTCCGATACAGCAGCATGCCATTGTGAGTTCGGCAACACCGGCCTGGAAGAAGGCACCACCGAAATCCCCGTTCACGAATGCTCGTGTCTTGTTGAGGAAACCGTCTGTCTTGTCTGAATTCGAGAGGTCTGCTGACGAACATACCATATTAGGAACGTTCTCTGCAAGCATGCCGAGAATGACAGCAGATGCGTTACGGGTAGGAATATCCCTCTTCTGAACAACCGAGTCCCAATCGAGCATCGGAGCCTTTCCGCTGAACCAGTCAGCCTGACTTGCAGCGAGTTCAGGATTGGCAGCCGCCCATGCATTCTCTTCCGCATGACGTTCTGCTACAATCGCCTTGAGTTCCTCTGCACGTTTCGCATAAAGAGCCTTGACTTCATCATAGATCACGAACGGATCATCCGGATTTCCTCCGAGATTGATGACTGTGTTCCTGTATGCATCACCTCCGAGTGGAGCGCCATGAGTCTTGCAGTTTCGCTCGTATGAAGAATTGTCAGCCTGTCTTGCACCCTTGCCCATCACACATTTTCCTATGATGAGGCTCGGACGGCCGTTCCTTACCTTCACAGCATCAAGAGCACCACGGATTTCATCGACATCGTTGCCATTGATCTCCATGACATTCCATCCCCATGAACGATATTTGGCAGCTGTATCTTCATTGATCACATCAGAAGTCTCTGTAGAGAGCTGGATGTCGTTGGAGTCATAGAACATGACGAGGTTGTCAAGTCCCAGAGTACCGGCAACGCGACCTGCTCCCTGTGAAATCTCTTCCTGTACACCTCCGTCGGATATATAGGCATAAATCGTTTCCTTGCTGAATGTAGGGTTACCGGTACGCGCCGCAAGGAATTTTGCAGCCATGGCAGCACCTACTGCATATACATGTCCCTGACCGAGAGGGCCTGATGTGTTTTCTATACCTCTGTCGAAATCAACTTCCGGATGGCCGGGAGTCGGAGAGCCCCACTGACGGAACTGCTTCAGTTCATCAATCGTATATCTGCCGGTCAGCGCAAGCTGGGAATAAAGCATCGGCGACATATGGCCGGGATCAAGGAAGAAACGGTCACGTCCTTCCCATCTCGGATTTTCAGGATCGTACTGCAGATATTCAGAATAAAGTACATTGATGAAATCTGCACCACCCATAGCGCCTCCGGGATGTCCTGACTTTGCTTTTTCAACCATTGAAACAGCCAATATGCGGATATTGTCGGCCGCGAGGTTCATTACTCTGTTGTCGTTCATTTCGGTATAGTTTAGTCGTTTCGGATTAAAATCTTACAAATGTAATAAATATAAGCCATATTTCATAATCGATCATGCAGAATCAGACACCTTTCCAAGTCGAAGGCACCGGAGCCTCCACCGTCATCTGTTCCTTCTTCACAGGGTGAACGAATGTGATGCGACGTGCATGAAGACTGATCCCGCCGTCCGGATTGGAGCGCGGAGCCCCGTATTTAAGGTCACCCTTGATGGGACACCCGAGATTGGCCAGCTGGCAGCGTATCTGATGGTGACGGCCTGTCAGGAGCTCGACCTCCACAAGATGGTAACGGTCAGTCCTGCCTATCTGCCTGTAATTCAGCTTGGCAAGCTTTGCATCCTTTCTCGCTGCACCAGGACGACATACATAAGATTTGTTCTGCTTCTCGTTACGCCAGAGCATGTCCTCGAGACTGCCTTCCTGCGGCTGCGGTGCATTGCATACAAGAGCCCAGTAGAACTTGTGGACATCCGACTCTCGGAACATGGCATTAAGTCTCTCGAGGGCCTTGGAGGTCTTTGCAAGCACGGTGATTCCGCTTACCGGACGGTCCAGACGGTGCGGAAGTCCCATGAACACCTGTCCCGGCTTTGCATCACGCTGTGCGATGAAAGCCTTGTATTTCTCACTGAGAGGCTCGTCCCCGGTCTTGTCGCCCTGAACGATCTCTCCCACTTTCTTGTTCACTACCAGAAGGTGATTGTCTTCATATAGTATTCTGGATGCCAGATCCTGAAATTCCTCTTGAGGAAGTTCTCTGTATATCATATTCACATATTTCGCAAGCGGTAAGTTGTTGATAATTTGAAAGTTGTCGGGGCTTGCGAAACTTTTCCCAACGCACTTTCCCTGTTTACGTCACCCCTCTCTCCTAAATCCTCTCTCCGGAGAGAGGACTTGCTATCGGCCTGAAGGCCTCTATTCGCCGTCGTTTGGAATGACAAATCAGGATGCAAAAATAGCAAATATGTCATTACACGAAGGGACTTTGTCATGAAAAAACTGACATTTTGACATATATTTTTTCATTAAAGGGGTTGGCACAGGATTCGTTATTATCCCGACGTCATCAAAATGACATCCCGAGCTGAAACGGGGAGCGGCACAAGGCCTGTCATCCCGAGCGAAGCAGGGTGAACGGATTGAATAATTAAATACAAAAAAGATAAACATTATGGGAAAAATCATTGGAATTGACCTTGGAACCACCAACTCATGCGTGGCAGTGATGGAAGGTAACGAACCTTCGGTAATCATCAACAACGAGGGACAGCGCACCACACCTTCAGTGGTAGCATTCACCGACGGCGGTGAGAGAAAGATCGGTAACCCTGCAAAGCGTCAGGCTATCACCAATCCTCACAAGACAATCTTCTCCATCAAGAGATTCATGGGTGAGAAATACAGCCAGGTAAGCGGCGACATCGCACGCGTACCATATAAAGTAGTGAAGGGTGACAATGACACACCTCGTGTCGATATCGACGGACGCCTCTACTCTCCACAGGAGATCTCGGCAATGATCCTCCAGAAGATGAAGAAGACTGCTGAGGAATTCCTCGGCCAGGAGGTGACAGAAGCAGTCATCACAGTTCCTGCATACTTCTCTGACTCTCAGCGTCAGGCTA
>JAFUQW010000091.1 GCA_017472115.1 Bacteroidales bacterium
CGTTTTCAGCGATAGCTGAAAACAAAACTGACCTAGCTGAAAGCTAAGTCAGTTTTGAGTGCGGGCGAAGGGAATCGAACCCATACGCCTCTCGGCACCAGATCCTAAGTCTGGCTTGTCTACCAATTTCAACACGCCCGCAACAGTCTTAAAAAATGAAAGCAGATTTTACATCTGCTTTCTTTGTAGCGGGAGGAGGACTCGAACCTCCGGCCTCCGGGTTATGAGCCCGACGAGCTACCAACTGCTCTATCCCGCGATATTGGACTGCAAAGATAAGGACAATTTTTGAAACTGCAAATTTTATTTGACTTTTTTCAAAAACAGATTCCTCGACTTCGCTCGGAATGACAATCTGACTATGACTCCT
Source organism: Bacteroidales bacterium (assembly GCA_017472115.1). The sequence continues at coordinate 371 of JAFUQW010000091.1, forward strand.
CGACTTCGCTCGGAATGATATTATGACAGGAATGTCAGGATTCCGTCAACGTCATCTTTGCAGAAAGACTTCTGCTCTCCGCTTGATAGGTTCTTGACGTTGATCACGCCCTCAGCGACCTCATTGCCACCTACTATCGAAAGGAATGGTATGGCCTTCTTGTCGGCATAGTCGAACTGCTTCTTGAGTTTGGTCTGCTCAGGATAGATCTCGCATGCCACGCCTGCCTCACGAAGCGACTTGACAACCGGAATTATATACTTCAATTCATCGGATCCCATGTTTGCAAACAGCAGACGGGTTGTCGAGGTCACTTCAGAAGGGAACTTGTCCAGTCCCTTGAGCACATCGTATATTCGGTCGGCTCCGAAAGAAATACCTACTCCAGACATGTTAGGAAGGCCGAATATACCTGTGAGATTGTCGTAACGTCCGCCTCCGCAGATGCTTCCTATGGCAAAGTCCTTTGCCTTCACCTCGAAGATGGCTCCTGTGTAGTAGTTGAGTCCTCGTGCGAGCGAAAGGTCGATCTCCACATCGTGACGGATTCCTGCAGCATCGATGAACGTGAAGAGTTCCTCAAGTTCGTCAAGACCCTTGAGACCGGTCTCGGAAACTATGCCGGATGCAGACTTGCCGCTCATCAGATCTCTCATCACTGCAATCTTCTCGGAAGTCGAGCCGCTCAATGTCAGCACAGGACGGATAACTGCCACAGCCTCGGCAGTAAGGCCTTTTTCAAGCATTTCTGCTTCTACTGCTTCAAGACCGATCTTGTCTATCTTGTCGATGGCAACGGTGATGTCAACCACCTTGTCAGGGAATCCGCAGATCTCTGCCATACCGGTGAGTACCTTACGGTTGTTGATCTTGATGCAGACATTCACATCGAAGAGGGTGAACACCCTGTCAACGATCTGCACAAGTTCGAGCTCGTTGAGTTGTGAAGTCGAGCCGATCACATCCACATCACACTGATAGAATTCTCTGTAGCGCCCCTTCTGAGGACGGTCTGCGCGCCATACCGGCTGGATCTGGAATCTCTTGAATGGGAAGCTTATCTCGTTCTGGTGCTGTACGACGAATCGTGCGAACGGAACAGTGAGGTCATAGCGCAACCCCTTCTCGCAGACTTTCAGCGAGAGAGCCTTGCTGTTATAGCCGTTCTCCGTGCCTTCGATACGGAAACCGTCATAGTCTATCCCTGAAAATGCGTCTCCGGAATTGAGAATCCTGAAAAGGAGTTTGTCGCCCTCCTCACCGTATTTGCCGAGCAGAGTGCTGAGATTCTCCATTGAAGGAGTCTCTATCGGTGCATATCCGTAGGTCTTGAATACCGAACGGATGGTGTCGAATATGTAGTTGCGTCCTGCCATTTCTGCAGGTCCGAAATCTCTTGTTCCCTTTGGAATCGATGGTTTCTGTGCCATGTCTTTATCGTTAAAATCGTGCAAAGATAATAATCATTTATGGAATTTTATGCAGCACCAGTTGTCCATGCTGTCATGACTGACATATTCAAGTCCTGCTGCCGACGCGGCCCCGATCAGCATCGGCATATCCTCGATATAAAAGCCGCTGACAAACAGCAGTCCGCCTCTGTGGAGACTTCCTGCATATGTCTGCATGTCCTGAAGAAGAATGTTGCGGTTTATATTTGCCAGAAGCACATCGTAGCTGTTTCTCTGGAGCAGGGAAGCGTCTCCGCAGTAAGTCTCCATCAGTTTCCCGACACGGTTGAGACGGGCATTGTCGTATGCCGAAATCGCCGCCACTGCATCAATGTCGATGCCATACACCTTCGATGCCTTCATCTTTGCAGCGAGAATGGCAAGGACGGCGGTTCCGCATCCCATGTCCATCACTACCTTTCCGCGTACGGCATCTTCGTTTTCGAGCAGGGCCCGGCACATCATGTACGTGGTCTGATGATGTCCGGTACCGAATGCCATCTTCGGGTCTATGGTTATGTTGAAGCGGGTTTTCTTCAACCCTTCATGGAATGAGGCCTTGATTGTACACCTTCCATCGACTACGATAGGGGTGAACTGGCTTTCCCATACGGCATTCCAATTGACTGCAGGCATGAGGTTCGAAGAGAACTCGACATTGAATTCCATACCTTCAAGCCCGCTCAACACCACCTTGAGGGCCTGTGCGTCATAAAGTTCCTTCTGTATGTAGCATTTTAGGAAAGGATCTTCGGATGAGAATGATTCAAACGGCAGTTCACAGATTTCCGCCGTCACGATTTCCGCATTTTCTTCGCTGAAAGGTGTTATACGTATCGACACCTCTATATATTCCTGACTGTTCATTTATTCTCCTTTTATGATTGTCTCTTGAACTTCTGAAAGTTCCTCCATTTCCATATCGATGGCTTCCACATAGCCGATAGCCTTCTTGTGCTCATTGATGGCTTCCTGGCGCTGGTGTTCTGCGATGGCGTTGTCAACTCCTTTTGCAAATATGTTGCGGATCGATTTCGAAAGGTTGAGTCTTGTCTTGTCGATTTCCGCTGAGAACACCGGTACCTCGGCACTTTTGTATTTGGCTTTTCCGAGCTTGAATCTCAGATTGTCGAAATCCTGTCCGTACAGATCGACTCCGAAACGGAAAAGCATAGGTGACTTGATCATCGAAACATGGTACTTGAAAGACATGTCGAGATTCTGCACGCCGCTCATCGCCATCGTGTATCTGTCAACCTGCATCACGAACGGGAATACCTCGAGGGTGTTGTCCTTGATTACTCCCTCGACAGTCATGGCATCCACACGTCCCTCGCTCAGATCTTTGAATTTCAACATCTTGGCTACGCTTTGGAAAGTCTTGTCACTTCCGTCAACAGTAAGGTCGCGGCCGCCTATCCTGAGGACTCCGTTGATTGATGGAGTAAGGATATTCATCGCTGTGTCAAGCTGTGCGGTTGCAGCCACCTCGCAGTTGAGCATTCCGTGGAAAGATTTCAGCATAGGTATCATCGAATCGATTGCAGGCATCAGGTCGATGACCTTCTCGGCCGTTATGTCCATGAATCTGAAGTCGAATCCTGCCTTGATGTCCTTCTTCGAGCGGGTCGCGTAGAATCCGTCAAGACTGAGGCCTCCGATATTGGTCTGTGCCTTAGTGTCTGTGATCTGCACACATCTGTCCTTGGCTGTCAGCTTGGCCATGACCGTGTCTATCGTCACATCTGACCAAGTTATGTCTGAGGCGTTGAGTCTCACGTCTGCGATGATGTTGGAAGGAACGACCAATAATGCCGTTTCAGTGGATGTGACGGTCGTGTCGCTTATGATCTGTTCGAAGAAATCCTCGTCGCTGATCTTGTCCGCACCTTCTAATGAAGCCGGGTTGAAATTCGCTCCCGCCGAATATGCCGTCATCAGTTCATTGGCATTTATACGCTCTGAATGCAGGTCCAGACCGACATTGATCTGAGCTGTATTGCCCTGTCTTCCGCCTAATGCTCTTCGGAGTCCGCTGATCTTTCCGCTGCCGTCTATCTTTGACTCTCCGGCTTCTAATTCGATATTCTCGATCCTGACTTCATTGTTATTGAAGCCGATGGCAAGATTCTCGACGTAATTCTCCAAAGGCAGGTAAGGGGTCATGATCAGTCCGAGTCCGACATCAAGCCTTCCGTCTATATCCCACTCGCGGAAATACTTTGCCATCGTCTCGTCCAGTCTTATGTCTATGTCCTTGTCCTTGAAGTCGTCGTTGATGTCGGCCACAACGGCATTCCTCAACCTTTCGGCTCTGGAAACGGCCAAAAGGGAATCTCTTGCCACACCTGGATATATGGCCGCCAGAGAATCGAGGCGCGCCTCCATCCTCTTTTTCCTTTCTATGGAATTCATGGCCGCTTCAGCCCTGATCTTAGAATCGGCAAGGATTACACGATTGGTCTCGGTGCTGAGATGGATTCTGCCGTTTTCGCTTGTCAGTGTTATTGAAGGAATCTCCGGGTTGTCCCTTTTAGGTATGATCTGGAATGCGTTTGTGCTTTCCTGAAGCTCGATGCTTGTAGAAACAGCGTCCCTGAATGTGAGATTTTCTGCTGTGAAACGTCCTCCGAAGTGTCCTAAGCTTCTTGCTGTCGTGTCAGTGCTTTCATTTACGGAATTCTTGGCTGAAAGAACGATCGACCGGCCTTTCAGCATCATGGATTCCTTGTATGCGATCTCCGTGTTCTCGATATTGGCCTTTACACCGAGCATCCTGTATGTCTTGGACGAGTCTCTCTTTGAACTCATGCTTTCCGGCATTATGCTGATGTCCAGCCCGTTAAGATGTGCCCGTACGGTGTCTGCAGGCATGATGATGGAAATGTCGTCGCCATGGAACTCCGCAAGAAGGTCGGAATGTGCGAAATTATATATGTCAAGCTGCGAAAGCCTTGCCTTGCCCTTTATTCTGGCGGCAATGTCTCCGTTGGCTCTGATACCGAGACTGTCCGGTATGAACTTCATCAGCGAATCGAGCGAGGTCCGGAGCTCTCCGTCTATCCCGAATTCCGGATCCGCTCCTATCAGGTCGATGGCGTTACCTGACGCCTGGAATGCCAGTCCGTCTGCATTGACCGAGGTGTTGGCTATGTCGATCATGATCCTGTCCTTGTCGTCATTGTAAACATTGGCCTCCAAGGCAAGCAGCACGTTCAAGTCGATGTCCGAGTGGCGTATGTAGGATTCGGGAATGCTCAGCGATGCCGATATGGACGGCAGCTTCCCTGTCTTGTGGTCATACTCTCCGAAGCAGGCGGCAAGAAGAGATACAGTGGCGTCAGTCTTGATCTTCTCGACTTCCGGAATGAAATGTGACACATAATCCTTGAGGATGAAATCGATCTCCCACTGCGGTATTTCCGCTCTCGTCTCGATATAGGTCTTGTCACTGCCGAATCCTATGCTGGCATCGAGCTCGACCGGAACACCGGCAATGTCTATCTGCATGTCTGTCATATGGACGACAGGGATAGAGTCTTTTGGAAGCCCTATTGTTCCTTCTATCATGACAGGAAGGTTGAGGCGTCCGTATTTCCCGGTAAGCAATGAGGCGTTGGCGGCGATGCCTACATCCATATGGTCGTCATCCTCGTGTATGTACATCTGCTGAAGCCTGAAGGCAAGAGTGTCGGATGCCATGCGGCCTGCCACCAGGATGCTGTCAAGAGTCAGTCCGATCTGCCGTCTTGAGTCATTTCTCGTGCTGAGCCGTCCGTCGAATGCGGCTCTGCCGATGTCTATCATTGCAAAGACTGTGTCCCGGCTGTCTGTATAGACGACATGCGGCTTGCCGGAAAGACTTATCCTTCCGAGTGCGATCTGCGGCAGTTGGGAGAGTCCGGTGGTGTCCTCTTCTTCTTCACTCGTGGCGAAGCGGAAAAGATCCCAGTTCGCCTTTCCGTTTCCGTAGTTGTGCGCGAAGATGCGGGGACGGGTGAGTCTCAGATGCTGGACGTTCAGTTTTCCTGCGGCTAATGACATGACGTTCAGACTGGCCGACAGCCTCTTGAATGAGGCTAATGTGTCTGCAGTCTCGCCTGTGCCGTGATACAGCAGCTCCCCTTGGGCGCCGTCTCTCTCTTCCACATCGAATCTGTCGGCCGGATATGTGATGGAGAAATCATCAAGAGCAAGGCTCAGATTAGGGAATCTGCGGAACATGCTGACCTCGACTTTGCCGAATGATATGTTTCCGTCAACATACTCTTCTGCGACATTGTTCACAATGCCGGTAAGAATGGAAGAGGAAAGAATGACCTGCAGAATCAGCAATATGACTACCCATGTCGCCGCGATCCACAGCAACACTTTAACCACCCGTTTCAGGAATGTCTTGTCTTTAACGTCTTTCATAATTCACAAAGTTAATCAAAAAAGATGGAAATCTGCAATCGATGCGTTGTTAAATGTGTATAAACATTTTTGTTGCATTTGTTGTATATTAATGTTATTTTTGCTGATTGTAAATTGATGAGAACATGGATACACCTTTTGTTTATGACAAGTATGTGACCGGCAGGAACTTCGTCGGCAGAAAGACTGAATGTAATGTCCTGGCAAACCTCCTTGAGGCCGGTGAACAAGTGGCTATCTACGAGCCGCCTAAATCAGGAAAAATGTCTGTTGTCCAGCAGACTCTCTACAATATGAGGACTGCAGGAAGGCAGTTTCTTGTCGCGTGGGTGAACCTGTTCAATGTCAGGTCTCTTGAGGAGTTTCTTGTGAAATACGGAACGGCTGTGATCAAGCCCATGTATTCTACTCCTGCAGAGTATGCGGATGTCATAGGCCGGCATCTCGAAGGGACTCATTTCGTGTTTGATGCGGAAAGATTCGCATCTGCAGAGGAAATCGTATCACTCAATTGGGGAGTCGATGGAAATGATGTGGCCATGATGCTCCGCCTTCCGTCGAAGATCGCCGCTGAGAAGGGACTCCCGTTTTATGTGATAATCGAAGAGTTCCAGAATCTGATGAGGGACGACCGCTATGAAGAACTCTTCAAGGAGATGGAATGTCTTTTCGCCGAGAAGGAAGGAAATACCGGAGTAAAGACAGGATTCATCCTTACCGGCTCTCTGGTGAATGCGATGAAATATATCTTCGAGGAAAAGAAATACTTCTACAGACAGTTCGAGCATCTTCCGCTTGAAGTGGTTGATGACAGAGACGTCATAGAACATATCATCAGAGGATTCCGTGCCACGGGCAAGGTGATAGAGAGAGACCTGGTGATAGGTGCGTGCAGGCTTTTCCGCGCCAACATGTGGTACCTCAATCATTTTGTGTCCATCTGCGACTCCATGTCGAGAGGTTATCTCAATGAAGGCATCCTCATGGAGGCTCTCAAGACCATAGTGTCGGTGCATGAGCCTCGTTTTATCTCTATGGTCAATGACCTTACAGATCATCAGCTCAGTTTCATGCGTGCCGTCCTGGATGGTGTGGTGAAGTTCAGCGCTTCCGATGTCATCGAGAAATACCGTCTGAATTCTTCGGCCAACGTGCGGAGAGTCAAGGATGCCCTTAAGAAGAAGGAAATCATAACTTTCAACGAAAAAGACGAACCTGTGATCCAGGACCCTCTGTTCGAGTATTGGATTACAAAGACATATTTCGAAAGACGATGAGAAAGAAGATAACGGTTTTGACAGGTGCCGGCGTAAGCGCCGAAAGCGGCATTACGACATTCAGGGACAGCGACGGTCTCTGGGAGAATCATAATGTAGAGGATGTCGCATCGATCGAGGGATGGTACCGCAATCCTTCGCTTGTGCTTGATTTCTATAACGCCCGTAGGGCGCAGCTTCCGACAGTGCGGCCTAATGCCGCGCATCTTGCCATTGCGGAACTCGAGAAGGAGTACGATGTCACTGTGGTGACACAGAATGTGGATAACCTCCATGAAAGGGCCGGCAGCACAAGGGTCGTTCATCTTCATGGCGAACTTACCAAGGTGCGCCCGGAAAACTGCTGCAACGACCGTGACGGATATTCCGAAGAAACGGTTTTTGATATCGGGTCAGATGAAATCCATATAGGTGACCTCGCTCCTAACGGTGCGCAGCTGCGTCCGCATATAGTCTGGTTCGGCGAGGCAGTGCCGAAGATCGAGACGGCTATCGATGCTGTGGAGGCTGCAGATATTCTTCTCATAGTCGGCACATCGCTTCAGGTATATCCGGCTGCAGGACTCTACAGATATGCAAAAATGGCCACTCCTATATATATAATAGATCCGAAGGATGTGCCTGTCCGTGACGGGCGTCTGACACACATCAAGGATGTGGCTACCAAAGGAATGGAAGTATTTAAAAATATTTTGAAATCAAAATAATATGCTTATCTTTGCAGCCCTATAATAAAAAGGAGGTGATTTAAGCATGATTATAGTACCGGTAAAGGATGGAGAGAGCATTGAGAAGGCACTCAAGAAGTTCAAGAGAAAATTCGAGAAGACAGGTGCAATCCGTGAGCTCCGCGCAAGGAAGACTTTCCTCAAGCCATCAGTGAAGAAGAGA
>JAFUQW010000092.1 GCA_017472115.1 Bacteroidales bacterium
GAATGTCTCGACATCGATTCCCTCTACAGAAGAGAGTTCGTGCCACATAATGTCAATGATGGAAGCAGCTGCAAGCTCTGTGGTCATGAAGCCCTGGTTGAATGTGACGGCAGCCTGGATCTTGGCTACGAGCTCGTCAGGGATGATTTCACCTGTCTCATAATGGAATGCATATGTAGCAAGAACCTCTGGCTCGAACGCCCAGTTCTCCATGATCTGTGAAGGAAGCTCCACGAAGTCGCGTGGCACTGCTGTACCGCTCACGCTCGGATATGTACACTGGCTGAGAAGGCCGTGAAGAGCATGTCCGAACTCATGGAACATTGTCTCCACCTCGTCAAGGGTGAGAAGCCCTGGCTTACCGTCAACAGGCTTGGAGAAGTTTCCTACATTGACTATCACAGGACGTACCTCCTTGTCAAGACCTGTCTGCTCGACGAAGTTGGTCATCCATGCACCGCCTCTCTTGGTAGGACGTGGGAAGTAGTCGGTAAGGAGCACACCGATGAGCGAGCCGTCAGCGTCAGTAACCTTGAATCCCTCTACCTCAGGATTATATACAGGAATGTCCTCAAGCTTCTCGAAATTGAGACCGAAGAGCCTGTGTGCTGTGTTGAACACACCCTGACGTACATTCTCCATCTTGAAATAAGGCTTGGTAAGTTCCTCGTCGAGAGCATATTTAGCCTTGCGTACCCTTTCAGCATAATATGCCCAGTCCCAAGGCTCGATCACAGAGCCCTCAGGAAGGAGGCCTGCCTTGATGTCCTCGTTCATGATGGCCTGCATGTCAGCGATCTCCTCCTTTGCCTTGGCAACAGCCGGCTTCATGAGGTCTGCAAGGAATACATCGACAGTCTCAGGGTTTCCGGCCATCTTGTCAGCGAGGATGAAATCTGCAGGAGTCTCGTAACCGAGAAGCTTGGCCTTCTCGATGCGGAGACCCATGAGCTTCAGGATAAGATCCTTCGTGTCATTCTCATTGCCGTTGTTTCCTCTTGAAGAATATGCCTTGAACATCTTCTCACGAAGTGCGCGGTCCTCTGTAGAAGCCATCGCACCTGCATATTCCGACACGGAAATGCCGAACTCGGCAGCGAATGCATTGTTCTCTGCGAGAAGCATGTTGCCGAATGTGTTCTGAAGAGATGAGATTTCCATATTGATCTCACGCATGCGTGCCTGCTCTGCCTCAGGAAGAGCGATACCGTTCTTCACGAAAGAGTTGTAGAGCTTCTTGAGCACCATCTTCTGCTCCTGATTGAGACCGAGGTTGTCGATGTCCTTGTAGAGTTTCTCCACCTTTGCGAAGAAATAAGGATTCATGAAGATGTTGTCACTGTGAGCTGAAATGAGCGGAAGAGCCTCCTCAACGATCTTCTGGAGAGACTCTGTCGCATCCGATTCCGACACATTGAAGAGCACGGCTGTAACACGGCCGAGAACCTCGCCCGAGCGCTCGTAAGCCTCCACTACATTCTCGAATGTAGGAGCCTCGCTGTCTGCGATGATAGCATCGATCTCGCTCTGCTGCTGACGGATACCGTACTCGATTGCAGGAAGATAATGCTTTTCCTTGATGCTGTTGAAATCAGGAATTCCATAAGGGGTTTCCCATTCTCCGAGGAACGGGTTTACATTGCTGCATGACACTGCTGCCATAATCACTGTTAAAATAAACGCTATTCTTTTCATAAATATATTGTTAATTCTTTTTGGTGACGTTATGTCTGTTTACATTTCAGGAATCATCTGTTCACTGTCATGCTGAACGAAGTGAAGCATCTTTACAATAAAGATTCTTCGCTGACGCTCAGAATGACAGTCCGTGTAATCATATCTTTTTTCTGATGTCATCCTGAGCTTTTCCGTCTCGTTTGTCATCCTGAGTGGCAGCGAAGGATCTTTATGGTAGAGATTCTTCACTTCGTTCAGAATGACAGAATGAGTGTTCGTTCTGAATGACAGAATGAGGGTCGTTCTGAATGACAGAATGAGGTTCGTTCTGAATGACAGAAAGTCATTCATTGACCTTTATGCCGTCGATGTCAAGAAGGATGAACTGGACACTGCCCTGATAAAGGGTAAGGATGCCCGTGGCATCGATGGTCTTCTCGCCGGAAAGAACGGCCGGATCTATCTCGGTATCAGCAAACTTGGAATATCCGCTGGTACGGATCTGTATCTCCTTGCTTCCCATCTTGAAATACTGGCTCACGGAATATGCGGCCTTCTCGATAGCCGGATAGGAACCGTCACCTCTGAGTTCACCGACCTTTCCGAAATTGTCACTTCCGCTTCCTACGGTGCAAGAATCCCAGATTCCGGACCTGATGTATTCCTCCATCTTGCCTGCAGACATCGCCCATGTGGTGATTCCCCAGGCCTCATCGGAAAGGAAGATACGGTTCCATGACGCCTTCTTGTCGAGGTTCGAGTTGAGATATAGAAGAGTGAATGTCTCGTCAGCGTATTTCAATCCTTTGAGAGTCACAAGCTTACCGATATACGGACAGGTCTCGAGAGTTGCCATCGTACCAGGAAGATCCTTCTCCGTAATAATTTCAGGAACAAGTTCCTCACCGACTTCTCCACGGATGATGTGCCTATCGACAAGAAGAGGAATTTCGATATAGGAAGTCTCATATTCTCCTGTAGGATCTGTGTAGCCGAGCTGAACCATGCCGTTACCGCCATAGTTGCCGGATTTGTACCCGTACATGCCGAGAGTGAGGCCGTTGCACTTGATAAAGACGGTCTGACCTGGCTTGTAGTCATTGTAGAGACCGTTCTTTCCTATCTTGATTTCCATTCCACCTGTCTCGTCCTGGATGTAGAAACTCTTGTAGAAGTTGCCCGGCTTGTCAGTGGTCGAGATCACCCCCTTGATTATTATCTCTTCATCGATTTTCCAAGGCTTGCCGGTCACATACATGTCCGCAAGTTCCGCTATCGTATGGGTCGGCTCGAGCTCCACCTTTTCATATCCTGCAGGATCATCATAGTCTCCGGTGAATACAGGCTGGAACTCCTGGCAAGACGCCATCAGGAAGGCTACCGTCAAGATTGCTATTATATTCTTTATCTTCATAAATTTCTATTTTATAGATCCTTCGCTTTGCTCAGGATGACAGTTGTCATTCTGAACGAAGTGAAGAATCTCAATCATCAGAATCTGAAATAGATGTTCAACATATAGTTGGCTCCCTGCATATAGAAATACTTAGGGTCGAAACGCAGATAACGGTCCTTGCCGGCACTGTCGATGATACGGGTCTGCTCATATCCGCCTGTCTTGACATTCCTGTTGTTGAGCAGGTTCTGCGCGTTGAGCGAGAATCCGATCTGATACTGACGGCCGATATACCATGACTTTCCTATGCTCAGATTGAGCAGGAAGGCAGGGTCGAACTCCTCCTGTGCAGCCATATATTCAACCTCGGCAGGGGATGTGATTCCGTCCGGTCCTGCAACGACCATATCGGTCCTGTAGAGAGGATTCATGTCGAGGTAAGACTTCGCGAAATACTGGCCGCTGAGTTCGAAGAACCAGTAATTTATGTTGTAGGCAAGCTCGAGAGCGGCAGCAAGCTGAGGAGTAGAAGGGACATAATGCTTCTGATACTTCTCGACGATATATTTGCCGTTCGCATCGGTCTCGTATGTCACAGTACCGTCATCATTCCTGAATTTCTTATATATAGGATGATTCATCCACCATGCCACAGGCTGGTTGTCGAACACGACTTCCGCACTGTTGTCAACGGTCTGGGTCATCTTCGGGGTGGAAGTATAGACATACTCGCCGAGACTGAGGACTCCGGAAAGGGTGAGACCCTTGACCGGAAGAGGAACCTGAGCACCGATCTCGACTCCCATATGCCTCTGGTCGATACCGCTCATCGCAAAGTTGGTGAACGAGTTCTGTGAGTCGTCATAGAAACTCATCACGTCGCTCTGATCCATGATCTTGGTGAAGAATCCGGTGACGCGGACACTGTAGCCGTTGTTGTTGTACATATAGTTCAGGTCTGCGGAAACGGTTTTCTGAGTCGTAAGATTCGGGATGATGGTGTTGCGGGTACGAGGCGAGACGAAGGTCTGGTTGAATGTAGGAGCATCATTGAAATATCCTGCATTCGCAGACACCCTGTGTCCGCCTGTGAATGTATAGGCAGCACCGAGCTTGGCTGTATAGGTGAAGAAATCAACCACCTCGGACCTGCCCTTCGAAGTGATGGCCTGTCCGTAAGAATCGTAAGTGGTTATGAGCTTCGCTCCTTCGACCGGAGTGGCGGAAGCCGTGACCTGACCTGTCTGAGTGTTGAGATAATAAGGGTTGCCTGCCTCGTCAAGACCTGCGAAAAGGCCTTTTCTCATCAAACCTTCCCTCCAGAACCTGTCATATCCTGCCGAAAGTGCGAGGTTGGCGGCGAAGCCTCCCTTGCGGAATGTTCCGTTGGCCCAGACCTCAGCCCTGCGGATCTGAGCAAGATAGTCATATCCGTACTTGCCGCCTTCGCCTATCTTCTCAGCCACGCCGTTGGCCATCCAATAATCCAGGTCATTCTGGATCAGAGCTTCCGACGCAGCGAAGTCACGCTCCGCGAACTGGTCGATATTCATATAATAGCTGCCTCCGAGAAGGTCGTCCATCGTCTTGAAATTCTCGGTACGGTTCCACTTGTAGTTCAGACCTCCGTTTAGAGTGAAGTTCCTGTGTGCGTTCCACTTGAAAGTGGCTGCAAGATTGACATCGTTCTGATCGACCCTGCGCTCCTCGACGGCATATTTCGAACGGCCGTCGGTGCTGTTGTAGTTGACGTTGTAGAGACGGTCCCAATTGATATGCTGGTAATTGTCATATATGCCGCTGTGGTTGCTCCACATTTCCTGAGCCCAGGCATACTTGGTGAAGTTCTGCCTGTCATAAGACTCGTCCTCAACATAGAAATAGCTCGGAAGATTGCGGTAATAGTCCGGACGCGGATCTGCTGCGTCATACCAGTCAAGAGCCGTGTAGCCGTTCTTTCCGGTACGCCAGAGAACAGTGGCAGCAGCCTCGAAGTCGTCGGAAGGGGTTACGGTATATTTGAGAATAGTCACCGGCTCGAATGTCTTGCGGACACGGGCGTTACGCACCTTTCCGTTCTGATAGCCCCAGTTGGAGTTGTACATATTGTCACCCATCAGATCATAGACTTCCTGGGTGGAAGCGTTCTGGGCACCTCTCTGTCCCGGAGTCGCAAATGTCACGAGGCTGATCCTGTGCATGTCCGCAAACTTCTTCTCCACACCTGCATAGTATGCGAAATTGCGGTAATAAACTCCCTTCACCCAGTCGTTTCCTCCGAGACGGGCAGATACGTTGAACGCGTATGACCAGCCGTTGTCAAGCTCTCCCGAGGCATATGTCGCCATGAGACGGAGTCGGTACAGAGCGCTGTTGCTCAACATGCTGAATCTCCATCCTGTGCGCACGTTTGAAGGATTTCCGTGAATGTTGGTCACGCCGTTGTAGCCTCCGATTCCATACTCGGATGCCTCCGTTCCCATCGTAGATTCCTGACTGCGCATAGCCTCGTTGAGTCCGCTCCAGAGAGAGAACGGGCTGTAGCCGGTGATGGCGTCATTCATCTTTATGCCGCTCAGATACACATCCTGGGTCTCGCTGTTGTAGCCTCTGTTCTTGAATCTGACCGAACTGAATCCATAGCTCACAAGGTTGCTATAGACGTCGTTGGTCTCGAAAAGGATGGTCGGAGCATCGTCATAACCCGAATCATCCATATCGAATTCCGCAAAGCTGGAATCATCGACATCTACACTTGCGACCGCCACCATGGAAACGAACATCATGTCCTTTACAAGGCCGCCCTCGACAGTGACATTCACATTGGATGGAGCAAAGCCCGGTGCCTCGACATGCATGTCATACATTCCGTCCGAGATATTGACGATCTGGAATCTTCCATCCTCACCGCTTCTGGCATAGGTTACGGTCTCTCCGTTCTGAGAGAGGGTGATCATTGCCGACTGCAGAGGTGTGCGGCCGATACGGTTCACCACCTGGCCCTTGATTCCTCCGGTCTGGGCGAACAGGGTCAGGGTGCAGAACACCGCCGCAATTGTAATCAAAACTTTCTTATACATTTCTTTGTCATTCTTTCAGTATCAATCTGAAACTATTCCTCTCATTCTTTCAACGCCATTCCGAACCTTTCACTGTCATTCTGAACCTTTCACTGTCATTCTGAACGAAGTGAAGAATCTTTTTCATCATTTAGAAATAACAATATAAGTCGGATAATGGTCAGAGTACCCTCCGATGAACGCTCCGCTGGAGAATGTCCTGTAAGGAGTACCCTTGTACTGACCCTTCTGATTGGTCATGAAAGGCTTCTTGAAGATATGTCCGTGATAGCCCTTCTTGCCGAGAGCAGTAATCTTGAGACCTCCGTCCGGAGCATGAGTCAGGGCATGATTGACAAGTTCAAGGTCATAAATGCTCCACACCCCGCGATAAGCGAGAGAGCCGTAACCGTCCTTAAGCATCCTGATGTACGGGCTGTAGAAATCAGTTGTGCCTACATCTTCCGGATTCTCCTTGCCATGGAGGTATTCCGCCATGCTCGGATCGGTAGGATTGTCATTCATGTCACCCATGCAGACTATCTTTATGCCGGGATATTTCTCCATCATCTTCATCGCATGGTCATACATGATCTCGCCGCCACGGTCGCGAAGCTGGTTGCTGCCCTTCTTGTCACCGGAACGTGAAGGCAGATGGGCCACATAGAAAGCAAAATGCTCTCCGTCGATAAGGCCGTGCACCATGAGGATGTCGCGGGTCTTGAAATAGTCCTGCTCTTCCTTGGTCATGACGAAGTCGATGCTGCTGCCTTCGAAAGTGTAAGGGATGGACTCGCTGTCAAGGAATGTGAACTGCTCCGGCTTGTAGAGCAGAGCCACATCGACTCCACGCCTGTCCGGACCGTCATAATGGATGATCTGATAGTTGGCGTCGGCAATCTCCGGCTGCATCACGAGATCTTCCAGCACAAGACGGTTCTCTATCTCGCTCACACCGAGAATGGTGTGGTATCGGCCGTTCTCCTTCGCCATTTCCTTTATGACCTTGGCCATGTTGGTCAACTTCTTCTGATACTTGGCCTCCGTCCATTTGTTCGCTCCGTCAGGAAGAAACTCCTCGTCGTTCTTCACGGGGTCGTCATAGACATCGAACAGATTCTCGAGATTGTAGAATCCGATCACATAGCTGCGCTTGTCCTGAGCCGTCATTGAGACCGCGAGGACAAGGAAGAGCGATATTATTGTAAGTGTTCTTTTCATAACATTTTAGCTCTGAATGACATTTATTTCCACCAGTCATCCTTGGTTGACTCGACCTTGCGGGCCGTCTCCATATCCGTAACGGATGGCAGGTTCACAAAGAAATCCACACCGGTCTTTTCCTCAAGCTCTGCTACCGTCATCGACTGATTCATCACATTGCCGGAATAAGGTTTGTGGTCATACCAGAAGGCACATGCGGTGTAGCCACCCGTCTGCGCGGTGATGCCGAGAGTTCCATCCTTCTTGTAGCCGAGAAGAGCCTTGTAGTAGGCTACAGGCACAGTTACTTCCTTGCCTTCATTGTCATATGCATAATCCGACGAACCATCCACGACACAGCCTGTCACCACATACAAGGTATCCATCGACCTTGACCATTCCCTCACTCTTCCTTCCAGATCCGCCCAGGCAAAACCGTTGAAATCATGCCGCTGCGGAGTCATGTTGGTAAAATAGAAGGTCTGGACATTGGCATCATAGTTATATCTGTCGGCTGAAGGAAGCTGATGTCCTCTGTCATATCTTGTGTCCGTCGGACTCTTGAACCCCTTGTACAGGACAGGCTGATATTCTTCCGGAATCTTCGGATCAAGGCCCCATTCATCAGTCCTGGATCCGCTTCCTATAAGCCCCTTGTTGAGAGGATACGCCACCCAGTGGGAAACCATAGCAACAGGGTCATAGTCAAAAGACCAGCTGCGCATCGTCTTGCCTCCCACGACGTGGTCGTGCCAATAGAAATAGAGTCCGTCTCCGTCCTTGATTGCAGGAAGTTCGAGCCATCCTGTCGCCTTGTTCTCCTTGAGTACCGGCTCCGGATTCTGGGTCTGCTTCTCACCGGCGGCCTGAGTCAGTGCGGCCATAGAAGTGTTAGTCCCGCATTTGGCTTCCACCATGAGTTCTCTTTCCGTATCTTCCGGATTGGCCTCATAAGTAAGGATAATGCCGTTCTGCTCCCCTTTTCCCGATGTCATGCTGAGTTCCGCCCATGCCTCGCTGCCTTCCTCGAAGGAAAGACTGAGAGTCCATGCACCCGCGGTCTTTACAGAAACGAATGTAGAGCCGGAGGTATTTCCTACTTCCGGATTTCTAAGCGAAACGGTCACGGAATCATCTACAGCCGGCAGCGGCTCATCGCAGCACCACACTGCGAGAGCCGTCACCGCCGCCGACACCGCCAGAAGCAGGAATTTCTTATGCTTCTTGCGCATTTTTACTCTGTTATTGCTTTAAGTCCGATGAATATCACACGACCATTCGCTTTATCTGTAGTCTCAACTTTCACATCTATGGCTTCAGACGCATTGACTTCGATTTCATAATAATCATCTGAAGTAACGGTAATTGTATAAGGAGGATTACCTGTAGCACCGGCATTTGCCTTCGGTGTAATGGAAGCGACTTCCTTCCCATCAACAGAAGCCTTGACAGTTGCGGTCTTGCCTTTCCATGCTATAAGATAGAATCCCACCTTCTTTGTTCCTGCAGGTATATGAAGAACAGCATCACCCGTCAATGAACCTGTTCCAAGCTTCAGCATGTCGTTTACGGCAACACCGTTTACTGTTCCTGTCTGAGCATTGTTGCCTGATGTCTTGTCATATGCCTTCTCTCCGAGTGTCCATGTAATTCCCTGTGGGTCATATTCTCCAGCCTCACCGGTATTATCATCACCAGAATCTCCTGCGTCATCACCGCCTTCACCGGCTACATGGCTGATATAATATGCCGGAATCTTGCTTCCGCCACCCTGAGGAGTGCCGTTGTACTCGCCTCTGAGAGTACCGAGAGTAACGGTGTCACCCACCTTCAGACCAAGCTGAGAAAAAGACTTGTCATTGCTTCCTACCCACTTCGAAGTCATGCCATAGATAAGAACACTTCCTGTCTCATCCTCAATGACGAAATTGCCCCAGTCCTCTTTCTGGATTTCAGTGATCTTGCCGGTAAGCTCATACCAGTCGGTCTCGCTCACTTCCTTCGTCTTGAACTCTGCGACAGTCACCTTTGTAAGCGAAGCAGGCTTGCCGTCTGCATTACCTGTGTTGTCACCGCCGCCGTCAACGCTACCTGTGCCGAAATCCTTTGACACGCCCTGAGTGAAATCTATTGCTGTGCCTGCTGAGGCAGTAGAAGAAAGATTCACATTATCGATACGATATCCGTCAACATCATCGGCAATCTTCTCAAATACGATCGAGAGTGCTGATGTCGATGCAGGAACACTGAATGCAGCGACAGCATCATCGAACTCAGTTCCGTTCGCAGTAACCGATAGAGGGAGTTCAACCCACTTCGCCTTGTCGGCACTCAGCCATACCTTGAATGCTGAAGAGCTGAATTCCTTTTTGTAGTTGCCCGGCGAACCGCAGATGACATTGAAACTCAATTCAAGAGAAGCAGCTTCACCAAGGGCTATATCCTGAACAGCAAGATATGCTCCGCCCTTTGGCAGCCAGATATTATTGTTACCTGAAGTAGCTCTTGGCGACGCACTCTTGAACGAGTATGTCACGTTAGCCACACCGGAACCCTTTTCATTCTTCCATCCGTCAAACTCGTCACAGTATGGCCACTTGTCATTGACCTTGGCAGAAGTCTCCTTGTCGAAGTCATTGAAATAGATAGCATTAACCGGCTCTTCAGGTCCGCCCTGAGAACCTTCTGTGAAAGATTCTATGATAGCATCAACCACTTCATGCTGGCTCTTCTTTTCGTAGAACTCATACTTGCCCTGGAGCACCACGGTACCTCCGTTCTTGATCTTGTCTGTCCACTCGGCCTTGCTCTCGGCTGTCACAGAATAGACATAGATCTTTCCGGTCTCGTCAGTGATGTCGAAACTGCAGTAAGTCGCATTGAAGCCTGACACGGTACCTGAGAGTCTGTAATAGTTCTCGGTGTCCGCCTTATCGATGAATTCCTTCACGGTCAGAGCCTCTACGCCACCGGTTTCGCCGTCCGGTCCTTCCTGACTTACAGTAAAAGCCTTCTCCACCATTCCGATGGTAACGGTAACCTTGGCAGAACGGTTACCTTTGGTGTTTTCAGTAACAGTGACGGTAAGGGTCTGCTCATTATTGGATCCCTGTCCGCTCTCCGGAGTCACTGCGATCCAGTCAGCATCATACTCGACCCTCCACTCACGGGTTGCCGTAAATCTCAGGTCAAGTGATCCTGCATCCTTAGTGAATTCGATATCAGTGGCACCAAGTGTCACATCCGGCATGCCGAGCTGCTCCACCTGCTCGCAACCGACTAAAGCCGCCATAGCCATGATAAGGCCGGCAAAAAAACTTCTGATTTTCATTTTATCTGCAATTTATATGTTAATATTCTATTCTTGAACTTACAAATATAATCTTCACTCGCCACATTTCCAATAGCTTGGCACACAAAAAATCCGGCGGCCCTTACGGGGCGCCGGAAATGGATTTGTTTATGAATCTGTTTTTGCTTTTCCTTTACGGAAGAGTAACCTCAAGCATAGCGTTTCCACGAGCTGGAACTGCCCAGTAAGCACCCCAATCTTTCCAAAGAAGAGCAGAAACATATGTCTTGCCAGAAGAAACATACTTAGCAACAGCCTCTCTTGGGTATGTCAAATACCACATAATACCGTCTGCAGTCTTTTCTGTCTTAACTGTAATTTCCTTATCATCTAAGAGCATGGATACCAAGTTACCCTCTGCATCGACTGCACCCTCATGCTCATTCCAACATAAATTTGTACCAGTTGTAGTCCAGCCCCACCATACAGTAGCCGTACCGTTACCATCACAGAAATTCACATCAAGATAGTTTGCACCATCCAATGCCGCAACCGATGTCACGCGTACATAGAGGTTCGTCGCATCAGCATAAGCCTTGATTTCTTTCATCAATGCGTCATCAGTAGCATCAGCACCATTTGTAAATGATGCAGCAGTCTCCCATGGATCAACTGCAGGTGCACCTTCCTCGTGAGAGAGGTAGTAAGCAGGGCCGCCTACCTGATCCTCACCGTTGTAAGAGTCTCTCTTACCTACGAGAGTAACGATGTCACCTTCCTTGAGTCCGAGGTTAGCGAATGACTTGTCGTTCTTTGTTACGTAAGATGTAGTAAGACCGTACACATATACTGATGCGCCGTCCTCACCTACGAGGTCAAAGTTACCGTAAGTCTCGTTAACAAGGTTTGCGATAGTACCTGTAACCTTGCACCATGTA
>JAFUQW010000093.1 GCA_017472115.1 Bacteroidales bacterium
ACCTCAATACCTTGAAGAGGCCTTTCTTCCGTATCAGTCACGCGGCCTTTGATGGAAAATTCAACGTAAGGAGTGCCATACATGCAAGGTACATCCTCGAAACGCTTCATCATGACATTGACTTCCTCCGCTACAAATTCTCCGCTGTCCCAGTTTCCTGTGCCGTCAGTAACCTTCTGCAAAGGATACTTCTCTACAGCGGTTTCAAAATAGCCACCATTATCAAACATATCCACATCAGTGAACTTCAACTTGACACTATCGGCCGGAAAACCATAGGACTCATATACGAACCTGCCGTCCTCATCTGTCCAGACAGTATCGGGACGCTCATAGTCGTCATACTCCATATATGTGACTGCTATACCCTTGAGCGGAGTCTCTGTTTCGGAATCCGTCACTTTTCCTGTGACCTTGAACTCCATTGTAGGTACTCCATATTCACAATATACAGGAGGACAACCATACTCTACTGCACATCCGGAAGCAGCAGAAAAGCCTAACAATGTAAGAATGACTCTGCAGAGTCTGTAAAACAAATCCTTCATGGCTAAATGATTATCGGTTATTCAAACGTTTAAGATGACATAGGATCAGTTCACCGTTTTCATCACGAAGATGCATTCCGTTGCCCTGACAATATCTGAAATACTTGCAATCCGCACACTCGCCCGTCTTCATCCATGAACGGTCGCGGTAAGGCCGGTAACGGTTCTCCCACACATCGATGAAATCATCCTTATATATATTACCTTGAGCAAGGTCGCTGCGGATGCTCGCACATGCCGCAATCGAACCGTCTATCATCACCGAACTGACAGAGTGACCAGCCTGACAGGTAAACAAATGATCTCTGACTTCCCCTTCAAACTCCCCGAGAAAACCTTCACAACCGTAGCTGGCCTTTATCCTTCCCTCCTTCCTGGTGGCCTTGATGAATTCCATGAGGCCGCGAAAGCGCTCGTTATCGAGCTGAAGTTCCGGATCCTGCGCGGCTCTTCCGACAGGAAACACAGTAAACAGACGCCAGCTCTTAAGCCCCAACGAAATCAGATATTCCTTGAACTGCGGCAGCTGTCCGTAATTACGATTGTTCACGCAAGTGACGACATCGAATTTGATCGATGGCTCATTGGCCAGAATCCTTATCGCCTCTGATGCATTTCTGAAACTGCCCTGAACACCTCTCATCCACTCGTGTTCCTCCTGAAAGCCATCAAGGCTGATCGTCGCAGAATGCATGCCTGCCTTCAGAAGGCCATCTATCTTCTTCGGAGTCATCAGAAGTCCGTTTGAGACCATTCCCCACGGGAACTCCATATCATATATGGCCCTGCCGCACTGCTCGATGTCCTTTCTCATCAGCGGCTCTCCACCGGTCACGATCACCATGATCTTATGAGAATCGTACTTTTCCTTGATTCTCCGGAGAACCTTTGCAAAATCCTCAAAAGGCATGTCCGGATGCATGGCCGACACCTTGCAGTCGCTTCCGCAGTGACGGCACTTCATATTGCACCGAAGCGTGCTTTCCCAGAAGAGCTGCCTCAAAGGATGTTTCTCCCGCTGCTCCTGCACCAACTGCCTGTGCAGTTCAAGCGCAATTTTCTGTCTTATGGACAATCCTGACATATATCTGATCCTTTATCGTATAAACAACTCCCACATAGATGTCATTATAACGTAAAAAGTTGCAGAATACTTCCGCAACTTTCAATAATTTCTTTCGCCGAAAATCATAGAGCCGATGCGGACCATGGTGGAGCCGTATTCGATTGCTGTTTTATAATCATCGGACATCCCGATGGAGAGTTCGGTAAAGTCGTCTGAAACAGAGGTGTAGTCGCGACGGACGAGGTCATAAACAGAGCGTAATGCCTTGAAATCAGCACGGATAACAGACTCGTCATCGGTAAAGGTCGCCATACCCATCAGGCCCTTGAAGCAGACATGAGGATAATCCGCAGCATGTTCCAGAATATCGGCAATCTCGGAAGGTTCGAACCCCTGCTTGGACTCTTCTGCTGCCACATGAGGCTCAAGAAGCACATTTATCACCTTGTCATTGGCAGCAGCCCAGGTCTCGATGGCATCAAGCAGGCGGACAGAATCCACAGACTGAACCAGAGACACATAAGGCAGAACCATCTTGAGCTTGTTGGTCTGGAGATGGCCGATGAAATGCCATTCGATATCCGACATATAATCAGCCTCTCCCCTCTCGGCACGAATCTCCTCAAGTCTTTTAACCTTGGCCAGAAGTTCCTGCGGACGACTCTCCGCAAAGATCCTCTGCCCTGCAGCGTAAGCCTCCTCAATGGCTTCGAACGGGTGGTATTTAGAAACTGCCACCAACCTGACGGTTGCCGGCAGTTCCATATTCAACTTTTCAATTATATCTTTTATCATCACGCACACTATTCGCGTTATCAATTTTCAGTTGCAGGAGCCTGTATGAAATAAAAAGTATGACACCTGCCGATTACTTTCATATGCGCTTTGTCGTGATGAATTCGGAAAACCGTGGCCGCCCGTGGCCTCGTGAACGGGAGGGGCCCGCTGCGAAGCAGTGGGAGGGATTTAGTTTTCCGAATCCATCACGACAAAATACTAAAGTTTATCTGCGATTCTGCTGTCTCTGCATCTGCTCCTGCATCTTCTGCGCCTCCTCAAGCCTCTGCTGCCACTTAGACTTCTTCTTAGGCTTGTTCATATTGAGCATCATCTCAGCCTTCACCTTCTCCTCTGTCACCACAAACTTGCGGACATACCATGTCACACCCATAGTGATGATGTTTGAAAGAAGATAGTAGTAGCTGAGCGCTGCAGAAAGATTGTTACAGATAAAGAACATCATGATAGGCATGAGCCATACGCTCATGAACTTCATACCCGCCATGTTCGGATCGTCGCTCATCTGGCTTGAAGTCATCTTCGAATACAGGAACATCGTGACGGCCATCAGAAGAGCAAAGAGCGAAAGATGGTCTCCGAGAAGCGGAATATTCACACCGAAATCCCAGATCGAATCATATGCACTGAGGTCATCAGCCCAAAGGAACTTCTGCTGACGAAGCTCGATCGATGCAGGGAAGAAACGGAACATCGCGAAGAGGATCGGGAACTGGAGAAGCATAGGCAGACATCCTCCCATCGGGCTGATTCCGGCCTTCTGATAAAGGTCCAT
>JAFUQW010000094.1 GCA_017472115.1 Bacteroidales bacterium
AGACGAAGAGACTCCACCCCTTCTTCATGCAGACGGGTCATGAGCTCGTTTCTGAGCTGCAGGTCGGCTGATGGAAAATCATCGAGACCGTTCACAAGGGCATCGATATAAAAGCCCGAACCTCCGGCCATCACGAGAGTATCGTGCCCTTCGTCGAAAAGCCTGTTTATGAGGCCAAGCGCTTCAATCTCATATTTTCCGGCAGTATAAAGTTCGCGGACCGTATGGGAGTGGATAAAATAATGCCGGACAGCCGCAAGCTGCTCAGCGGAAGGCACTGCCGTGCCTATGGACATTTCACTGTATATCTGACGGGAATCGCAGGAAATTACAGGAGAATCATATCTGAGCGCAGTCTCGATGCTGTAGTCTGTCTTGCCTACAGCAGTGGGACCGAGTATGATTATCAGTTTTTTCAATGGTATGGAGATCCTTCACTTCGTTCAGGATGACAGATCATTCGTCGTCACCGTAGATTTCTTCAGTCTCATCATCCTCTTCCTCGACAGGATCATCATCGTCGAAATCATCGAAATCCTCATCGTCAGGATCCTTCTTCTTGTCATCAGGAAGATCCTCGAAGGCGACATAACCGTTCTCGAATTCAACAGGATTCGGGCCCTTGGACTCGACAAGAAGCGGATAAAGCACATTCCTGCGAGGTTCCGCCTCGCCTTCGAATGTCACGATGACGCTCTTGACGTTGGTTGTGTCATAGAAATATATGAACTTGTCCTCTCCCCTCTTGTGGCACATCTCCGCAGTCACATTGTCGATGGTACCGAAACCGAAATCCTGGAACACACTGTAACGGGCCGACACATTGCCGGCAGCATCAAATGCCTTGAAAAGCACGACCTGATCCTGCGGGAAATCCATATCGGCCCTCATCTGCTTATGGAAACTGTACAGGGAAGCATTCGCTTTCACCTCATATACTCTTGCAAATCCCTTTATGCCCGGAAGGGAGACTCTATATTTAAGTATCATAGACAATTAGAACAGTTTTTTCAAAAAATCAGCCTCCAGACCCTCTGGAAGCGATGTCAAAGGTAATAAATTTTTCTTTTGTACATGCAAAAAGAGAAATAATGTGAAATAAATATTTCCATTTGTTTAACTTTCGGCAAAATTTCCGTATTTTTGATTTTCGGTATGGACAACTGTCAGATCCAAGATTCTTACAAGAGCATCGCAGCCGAATCAAAAGGGCTGTTCAAGGACAATGGAAGCCGTTTCATTGCCCATGCCTTTCCCGTTGAGACAGAAGAAGAAGTCAAGGAAATCGTCGCGGCACTCAAGAAAGAGTACTACGACGCGAGACATCATGTCTATGCCTACAGACTCGGATACAAAGGCGACAGGTTCAGGGCCAATGATGACGGAGAACCGTCCGGATCCTCGGGCAGACCGGTGCTGGGACAGATAGATTCGAAGGGGCTGAGCGACATTCTGGTCGTGGTAGTAAGATATTTCGGAGGCATCAAGCTCGGAATTCCGGGACTTATCCGCGCCTACAAGACATCCACGGCAGACGCTTTGGAAAATGCCGAGATAATTGAAAAGACAGCTTCGAAAATGTTCAGGATACATTTCGGATACATGAGCATGAACTCTGTGATGAAGGTCATGAAGGACATGAATCTCGAACAGAAGAACCAGAAGTTCGACATGGAGTGCAGCATCGACACAAGCGTGCGTCTGTCTCTTGTCGAGTCCTTCCTTGAAAGAATGAACGATGTGGAAGGATGCAGGACCGAAGAAATATAAACACATATATATGAGTAAGAAAAGTTTGATTTCAATCAGGGATTTCAGCAAGGAGGAAATCCTCCACGTGCTGGAGACCGCAAAGGAGTTCGAGCAGAACAGAGTCCAGAATTTCCTTGAAGGCAAGGTCATCGCAAGCCTCTTCTTCGAACCTTCGACAAGGACAAGACTGAGCTTCGAGACCGCGATCAACCGCCTCGGCGCCAAAGTCATCGGCTTCTCAGACGCCACCAACACCAGTCAGAGCAAGGGAGAGACCCTCAAGGACACCATCAAGATGGTGAACAACTATGTTGACATGATCGTGATGCGCCATCCGTTGGAAGGAAGTTCGCGATACGCGTCGGAAGTGGCTGACGTTCCGGTTGTGAATGCAGGTGACGGAGCGAACCAGCATCCTTCCCAGACCCTGCTCGACCTCTATTCCATTCTTCAGACCCAGGGCAGGTTGGAAGGTCTGACCATCAACATGGTAGGAGACCTGAAATATGGCCGCACGACACATTCGCTGCTTCAGGCCATGTCTCACTTCAACCCTAAATTCATCTTTACCGCTCCGAAGGAACTGATGATGCCTCAGGAATACAAGGACTTCCTTGACGAAAAGGGCATCGGATACATCGAGACCACTTCGCTTGAAGAGCATCTGAACGACTGCGACATCCTGTACATGACAAGGGTGCAGCAGGAGAGGTTCACCGACCCTATGGAGTATGAGCGTGTGAAGGATGTATATACTCTGAATGCATCCATGCTCGGCAAGGTCAAGGAGAACATGAAGATCCTGCATCCGCTTCCACGTGTCACGGAAATCGCACAGGACGTCGATGAGACTCCGTATGCATATTATTTCAAACAGGCCGAGAACGGACTCTATGTCCGCATGGCCATCATTTCATATCTGCTCGGATATCGTTAAACATATCTCTCGACATCGCTCGAGATGACAGACAAGACAAAGACTATGAACAGGAAGGAATTAGTAGTAAGCGCATTGGAGAACGGTACGGTACTCGACCACATCCCTGCGGAAAATGTATATAAGGCCCTCGATCTGCTCGATCTCAAGGGCATCGAGAATCAGATCACCATCGGTATAAACCTTACCAGCAAGGTGCATGGAAAGAAGGGAATCATCAAGATTGAAAACAAATTCTTCGAGGCAGACGAGCTCAACAGGCTCGCCCTCATAGCTCCTGAGGCCACTGTCAATGTGATCAGGGACTTCAAGGTTGTGGAGAAGAAGAAGCTTGAGATGCCTGCCGAGGTAATCGGAGTAGCAAGATGCCGGAATCCTAAGTGCGTCACCAATCATCAGCCGATCGAGACCCGTTTCACCACGATCAAGAGCGGTAACGAAATTTCGCTTTTATGCCATTTTTGCGAAAAAATTTCCGAGATAAAGAGTGTTTTTTAAAATAAATCATTATCTTTAGCAACTTTTTAGTTTAAAATTATCATTAACATAGAACTGATATCATGAAAACGGTACACAACTTCAATGCAGGCCCATGTGTTCTGCCGCAGCAGGCAGTAGAGAAGGGCATCGAAGCTCTCAAAGATTTTGCAGGAACCGGAATGCCGGTAATCTGCGTTTCGCACAGATCAAAGGAGTGGGATGCGGTAATGGACGAATGCCGCGCACTCTGGAAGGAACTCCTCAACATCCCTGATACTCACGAGGTGGTTTTCCTCGGCGGCGGTGCCAGCATGGGTTTCCTCTATGTCGCAATGAACTTCCTTGAGAACAAGGCAGGTTATCTTGAGACAGGTGTCTGGGCAAAGAAGGCATTGAAGGAAGCCAAGGGACTCGGAAACGCATACGCGGTAGCTTCTTCGGCAGAGACTACATTCAACTACATACCAAAGGGCTATGAGATCCCTGCAGACCTCGACTATTTCCATGTGACCACCAACAACACCATTTATGGTACAGAGATCCACGAAGATCTTGACTGTCCTGTTCCGCTCATCGCAGACATGTCCTCTGACATCATGAGCCGTCCTGTGGATGTAAGCAAGTATGCTATGATATACGGCGGCGCACAGAAGAACGTGGGTCCTGCCGGAGTCACATTCTTCATCGTGAAGAAGGATCTTCTCGGCAAGGTAAGCCGTTACATCCCTACAATGCTCAACCTCCAGACACATATCGACGGCGGTTCAATGTTCAACACTCCGCCTGTATTCCCTATCTTCATGATGAACGAGACCCTCAAGTGGGTGAAGGCACAGGGAGGAGTCGAGGCCGTTTATCAGATGAACAAGGAGAAGGCTGCTCTTCTCTATGACGAGATCGACCGCAACCCTCTCTTCGTCGGCACTGCTGCCAAGGAAGACAGGTCTCTCATGAACGTATGCTTCGTGATGGCTCCGGGCTATGAGGAACTCCAGGACGAGTTCATGGCATTCGCAAAGGAGCGCGGTATGGTCGGAATCAAGGGTCACAGGTCAGTAGGCGGATTCCGTGCATCGATCTACAACGCGTGTCCTAAGGAAAGCGTACAGGCACTCGTTGACTGCATGAAGGAATTTGAAGCATTGAAGAAATAATCGTCATCCCCGGCCTGGCCGGGGATCTCAATACCATTGAAAATGAAAGTATTAGTAGCGACCGAAAAACCGTTTGCAGCGGCCGCCGTGAACGGCATCAGGGAAATCGTTGAAGGCGCAGGACACGAGCTTGCACTTCTCGAGAAATACACGGAAAAGGAGCAGCTTCTTGCCGCCGTGGCAGATGCTGATGCTCTGATCATACGCTCCGACAAGGTCACCGCAGACGTAGTTGCAGCAGCGAAGCAGCTCAAGATCGTGGTTCGTGCAGGTGCCGGTTATGACAATGTGGATCTGAAGGCATGCACAGAAAACAACATCGTGGTAGAAAACACTCCGGGTCAGAATGCGAACGCCGTAGCAGAACTTGCCATCGGAATGATGATCTACATGTCACGCAACCAGTTCACTCCGGGCACAGGTTGCGAACTTAGCGGCAAGAGACTCGGTATCCAGGGATTCGGAAACATAGGACAGCTCGTTGCGAAGAAGGCTGTCGCTCTCGGAATGGACGTGGTGATCTATACGAATGAGATCAAGGAGAAGCACCAGAGATGGAAGGCAACATTCTCTCTCGAGCATCTTTACAGCTCATGCGATTTTGTATCCATCAACATTCCTGCAACACCTTTCACTGTTGGA
Source organism: Bacteroidales bacterium (assembly GCA_017472115.1). Next base: position 4,966 of record JAFUQW010000094.1, read on the forward strand.
ACCGTCAACTACAACCTCTTCTCCAAGATGCCGAAGGGAGGATGTCTGGTAAATACTTCGCGCAAGGAAATCATCTGCGAGGACGGACTTGAGCAGGCACTTTCAGAAAGACCGGACCTCAAATATGTCACAGACATAGCACCTTCAAGATATGCAGAACTCAAGGAGAAATTCGGCAAGCAGATTTTCGCAACTCCCAAGAAGCAGGGTGCTGAGACCGCAGAGGCCAACATCAATGCCGGACTTGCTGCCGCAAATCAGGTCGTTGCCTTCTTCGAGACCGGCTGTACCAGGTTCCAGGTAAACAAATAGACAATCATGGTAAGAATCAAACCATTCGCGGCGGTACGTCCGCCAAAGCAGTACGTAGAGGAAGTAGCTGCAAGACCATACGACGTCCTCAATTCAAAGGAAGCCAAGGCCGAGGCAGGAGAGAAATCGCTCCTCCACATCACCAAACCTGAAATCGACTTCGATCCTATCATCGACGAGCACAGCCAGCCGGCATACGACAAGGCTGTCGAGAACTTCAGGTCATGGCAGGAAAAAGGATGGCTTGTCCAGGATGAGAAACCTTGCTATTATGTGTATGCACAGACAATGGAAGGGCGTACACAGTACGGACTCGTGGTCTGTGCCCACACCGACGATTACGCGGAAGGCAAGATAAAGAAGCACGAGCTGACCCGCAAGGACAAGGAAGAGGACCGCATGATCCATGTCCGCATCCAGGATGCCAACATAGAGCCGGTATTCTTCTCGTATCCGGACAATGACGAGGTTGACGCAATCGTAGGACGATATATCCTTGATGATCCCGAATATGATTTCGTGGCAGCAGACGGTTTCGGACACCACTTCTGGGTGATCGACGAGCAGGCAGACATCGACAGGCTCACTGAGATATTTGCAGAGATCCCTGCATTCTATGTAGCAGACGGACACCACCGTACAGCGGCCGCAGCCCTCGTCGGAGCAGAGAAGAAGGCGCAGAATCCAGCACACACAGGAGAAGAGGAGTACAACTGGTTCATGACGGTTGCATTCCCGGACAGCCAGCTCAAGATCATAGATTACAACCGCGTGGTAAAGGATCTCAACGGCCTCACTCCTGAGCAGCTCGTTGCAGCTCTTGCGGAAGATTTTGACGTACGTGAAGAAGGAAGCGAAATCTATAAGCCCGGCAAGCTCCACGAATTCTCTATGTACCTCGGCGGAAAGTGGTATTCGCTTGTTGCAAAGGAAGGACGCTACGACGACAATGACCCTATCGGTGTTCTCGACGTGACCATCCTGTCGAATCTCGTTCTTGACAAGATTCTCGGCATCAAGGATCTCCGAACTGACAAGAGGATCGATTTCGTAGGCGGTATCCGCGGACTCGGCGAACTTTCGCGCAGAGTTGACAGCGGCGAGATGGCGGTTGCATTCGCGCTCTATCCGGTGTCGATGAAGCAGCTTGTCGATATTGCCGATTCAGGCAACATCATGCCTCCTAAGACCACATGGTTCGAGCCTAAGCTCAGATCGGGTCTTGCGATACACAAATTGTCGTAATCTTTCGATAATTTGCATAAAGAGGATGACATCAGTCATCCTCTTTTATTTTCGTTTATCGGGAAGTTTCTTTGCGGACACGTTTGTCTATCAGGTAATCGACTGAATAACGTCCGGGACCAGTAGCATATAAGATGATGAAAAGAACGAGATAGATGAGGGCCAGCTCCCCTTCCGGCATCATGGCGTCATGGACATCGAAAAATGCTACTGCCATTGCAGCAATCATGGGGATGACAGTGATTCTGAAGATAAGACCTGTAATCAGAAATAGCGAACAGCAGAACTCACAGAAGATGCTCACCATCAGAGTCATGTAGCTTCCTAAGCCGAATACGCTCGGATAGGTCATGGAGAGTTCATTGAAATTCATCATCTTATCCAATCCATGCATCATGAAAAGGACACCGAAGAAAAGACGTAGGCAGAGAATCAGAAAGGATATGCCCTTCTGTCTGCAATAGTGGGGAAACAAGAAATTATAAAACATAGCAGTTCGTTTTTATCGTTTCCCTCCTGCTTCTCAAAATCAACGCCAAAAGCCGGCTAGATCAGGTCGGGCCGGCCGGATATGTCACGAGGCGGGTGATCCAATAGGAATCACCCGCCTCGTGAGATAATATCAGCGTTCAAATGGTCTAACGACGTCCACTGTCGGCGATCATAGCAGAAAGTGTAGCGTTGAACTCCTTAGCTTCTGCAAGCTGCTCCACGCTCAGGTGCATACGGTAACGCCAGTAGTGGCGTGAGTTTGCAGGCACGTTGATGCGCTCGTCATGCGGATTGACGCGACGGAGGTTGCCGTCCATAGAGAGCCAGTCCTGAAGCGGAAGGATTGTCAGCATTGCAGGCGACCAGAGATGCTGGTCGAGAATCTGACGGCAGATCCAAGGCTCGCAATAGTATGGAGTCTCGCCCTGTCCTCCGAGCATCATATGATAGAACTGGTCGGTCACCTGACGGTCCTCTTCCCACCATGCACGGATAGGGTTCATGTCATGGGTGGAAGTCGTGCAGACCGAG
>JAFUQW010000095.1 GCA_017472115.1 Bacteroidales bacterium
ACCGTCCTTGAGCTCAGAATAGTCAGCAACGTCGGCATACATACTCCATACGAGTGGAGAGATGATTCCGGTGAATACAGATATGAGAATCTGGAAGGCGAGCATAGCCCAATAGCCTCCTGTCGTTGCAGGAAGGAAGAAAAATGCTATGCTGAGGCCGATGAGTACGGCCATCGAAATCATATAGGTTGACTTCTTGCCGAGATTCTTGGACATCGGAACGGCAATTACCACACCGACCATGTTTGCAATCTCTCCGATGGAGAGGAAGATGCTGGCTGATACGAGGAAAGCCCACTGAGGTGCCATCTCGACTGTCTTCTGTATATAGTCGGCAAAGAAATATGCAGTGGTCGTACCGCGTACTGTGTTGAAGAGGTTTGAAGCAAGGGCGGCACCGATGAGAATCCACCAAGGCTTGTTCTTGAGAAGGAGTTTGAGGTCCTTGCCTACCGACACAGTTGACTCGCTCTTCACATGCTCCTTGGTAAGAAGGAAGCTGAGGATGAAGAGAATGAAGCAACATGTGGCAATGATGATCATGGCCTTGTTCCATGCAGCAGGTGATGTAGATATGGATGCAAGTCCGCCGGCGCCTTCCACTGCAACACGACCCTTGTCGAACATATTGCAGAGAGGTTCCCATGCAAAGAGGGCGATGAAGCTTCCGCCGTATGCAAAGAACATTCTGTAAGAAGAAAGCACGGACTTCTCGTCAGAATCCGCTGTCATCACATTCAGGAGGGAGCCATAAGGGACATTGATTCCCGTATAGACTGTCATCATGAGAAGGTAAGTGACATAAGCCCAGACTGTCTTACCGTTCTCCGGAGTAGTGAACAGGAGGATTCCGCAGACGGCGAACGGAAGGGCGAAGAAGAGCAGATACGGACGGTATTTGCCCCAGCGGGTCTTTGTGCGGTCTGAGATGATTCCCATCATAGGGTCTGAGACGGCATCCCAGATTCGGGTCACGAGCATGAGGACTCCTGCATCAGCGAGGCTGAGTCCGAATACATTGGAGTAGAAGAACGGAAGGAAGTATGAGAAGAGCTTCCAGAACATCGACGATGACATGTCGCCGAAGCCGTAGCCTATTTTTTCGCTTAATTTCATATGGCGCTCAAGTTATTAGTTCATAGTGATTTATATATAATTCGCTGCTATCAAAACGCAGCAGCGAATTATAGCGAAGTGGTTGAGGGTCAGAGGGTTAGATGCTAGCCTTATAGATTGCGGTCGATAAGGCGGTTGAGACGCTTGACGGTCTCGCCGGTGGTGAAGGCATCTGGCTCGGTGTTGAGGCAGTAATCCACCAGACGGTCAACAGTCGATGTGGCTACGTGCATGCGGGTGTCGCTCGATGCATAGTAGATGAACACCTTGCCGTCCTCGTCTGCGATCCATCCGTTGGTGAAAAGGACATTCATCACATCTCCGACATATTCCCAGCCTTCAGGGACCATGAAGAATCCTGCCGGCTCGGCGATCACCTTCGAAGGATCTTCAAGCGAAGTCATATACATATAAAGGACATAGCGCAGACCTGATGCACATCCGCGTACACCATGAGCGAGATGCAGCCAGCCCTTGGAAGTCTTGATAGGATGAGGGCCCTCACCATTCTTGCTTTCCTTGATGGTGTGATAGAAACGGTGGTTGATTATCTTCTCCTCGGTGATGACTACCTTCTCCATGCTGTCAACAAGAGCCCAGCCTATGCCGCCGCCGTTGCCGGCGTCGATGAAACCGTCCTGCGGACGTGTGTAGAGGGCATATTTTCCGTCCACGAACTCCGGATGAAGCACCACATTACGCTGCTGGGAAGTCGATTCCATGTCTGGAAGCCTCTCCCAGTTGACAAGGTCCTTTGTGCGGGCCACGCCTGCAGCTGCCACGGCAGACGAAAGGTCGCCAGGTGCAGCAGAAGGGTCCTTGCGCTCGACGCAGAAGATACCGTAAATCCAGCCGTCCTCATGAGCGGTCAGACGCATGTCATAGACATTGGTTGCAGGTTCACCATATTCCGGCATGGTGATAGGACGGTCCCAGAAACGGAAATTATCTACTCCGTTAGGACTCTCCGCCACAGCAAAGAACGACTTGCGGTCTGCTCCTTCGACGCGGACTACAAGTATATATTTACCGTTCCACTTGATGGCTCCGGAATTGAAGGCTGCATGAACGCCGAAACGCTCCATCAGATATGGATTGGTCTCCTTGTTGAGGTCATAGCGCCAGAAAAGAGGTGCGTGATCTCCGGTAAGGATAGGATTTTCATAGCGTTCATAGACGCCGTTTCCTTCTATAGGCTGGTTTTTCTTCGTTATGAGGGCTTCGTGCTGGGACTTGAGCCACTCCAATCTTTCTTCGAAAGTCATATATGATTTGGTTTAGATCCCCGGTCGAGCCGGGGATGACGGTTGAATGTTCTTTATGAATCCCTGATCGGGCCGGGGATGACGGTTGAATGGTCTTGACATATCTCCGATCAGGTCGGGGATGACGTAAAGGAGTAACGTTAAGGTGACGTAAAGGGATTAGAGGAACAGCATCTGGTCGAGCTCGGAGAATGCCTTGAAGTCATCAGCTGACTCCTGACCAGGGAACGGAGCATAATAGTGGTTCGGCTGGTCGCAGGCGTTTCTCCATGTGAGGACATAGCTTACAGGATAATCCTTGATTGCAGGATAAAGAACTTCTGTCCACCACTTAGGATCTTTAAGCGTCTCATGCCCTGTTTCTGTTACAGCCGCTATCTTTCCATGTTCTTTTGCAAAAGCCACGGTGATGTCAAGGGCATTCTTCATGTCGGCCATGTATCTTTCCTTCGATCTTGAATGATAGCAGTCGAAGCCGACCATATCAACGTATTCATCGCCAGGATATCTTTCACCATAAACTTCAGGTGAAGAAAGCTCTCCGGCTCCAGGTGAGTATGACCACACAAGGTTTGTCATGCCGCGCTCACCTTCCATATAGTCGTATGTCATCTTCCAGAGGGCCTTGTACTGCTCTGTGGTGCAGAGTTTCTGTCCCCACCAGAACCAGCTTCCGGTATGCTCGTGCCAAGGTCTCCAGATCACAGGAATGGTCTCGCCGTCCGCAGTCTTGAGCGACTCCATGAAATCAGCCGCATTCTTGAGCCATCCCATGAAATACTCATGCTTCTCACCGCCCGGAAGAATAGAAGCCACTACCTGATCTGATGAAATATCCCAGGCATCACCGCCTGTGAGCGGATTGCGAGGATGCCAGGAGAATGTCACGATGCCGCCTCTTTCGTGATGAGCCACGGCTGAAGCACGCATGTTGTCGAAATCGTTCTTGTCAAGATTGGCCGGCCAGCCGAGTTCTATGCCGCCGAGATCCATTCCGAACACTGCAGGATAATGACCGCTTACAGCATGTACATCTGACTGCACGAATTCAGTGGCATCATCTTCAAGTTTCCATGAATGACCGTACATCAGGTCGTCCTGGTGGCCGTACATGATCTTTCCGTCCTCCACGAGACCGGCAAGGCGGTCCAGAAGTGACTCGGCAGGGGTCTGTGCGGGCTCCTGCGAGCCGCATGAGATTGCTGCAACAAGAATTGCAAGCATGGTTACAGGTTTCAGTATATTTTTCATAATCTTATGGTTTTATTCTGTTGTAAAGATCCTTCGCTGATGCTCAGGATGACAATTCAACGTTCCGGTTGACAGTCGAACATTCAAGTTGACTGATGAACTACTGCGGTGCGTTACGGTAAACATCATCGAGAGTGAAGCTGTTGGTGTAAGACGAAATCAGCGCCTGAATCGCCTCCTTAGCCTCGGTAGAGCAATATTCACCTGTGCCGTGATCTATGAATGCATGGCGTTCGTTGCCTGCACCCTTGGCCCCGTTGTCCCATATCATTGACGGAACGCCGTATGTCTTTGCCAGCTTTGCAAAATATTTAAGGTAATACTGCTGGAACTTCTGCTCACGGCCGGTCGCACGGTTTACACATCCGAACTCGCCCATATACACAGGGATTCCCTTCGATATATAGTTCACATAAATCTTTTCAAAGACCTTCTTCAGGTCAGCTTCGTTGTCTCCTGCCACCTTCTTCGACGGATCTGCCGTATGTCCCCACTCATTCACCTTGGCTGCAAGGGTATAATCATATGGATCATAACAATGTACGGACATCATCAGCCGGTCCGACGCAGTATCCTCAGGCATGACGAAAGATTCTAAAGAGATATCCACATTCGTACAATATGCCGGAATACCGAGGATTCTGTCGGTATTCTCACCACCGGCTGCACGTACGGCATCCACAAACGCCTGATTCCACTCGTTCAGACATTTATACTGCTTGCCGCCGTCATTCCTGTTGGATCCCCAGCCCCATCCGCCGTCATGGATCTCATTAAAGGCTTCAAATATAAGAAATTCTCCTTTATCCTTGAACTTTTCCGCAATCTGTCCCCACATGGCTCCGATCTGCTCAAGGAGCTGCTTCTGCACCTCAGGATTCGCCGCAGCACTCTTGATGTCAAGCCAGTACTTGCTGTCGCTGCCGTCGTGATGCATATTGATGATGGCATTCAGGCCTGCCGCCTCGGCATATCCGACCACTTCGGCAACTCTGTCGAGCCAGGCAGTTTCTATCTTATAATCCGGTGCTTCTCCGATATGTCCCATCCAGGTCACAGGGATACGGACAGTATTGAAACCAGCTGCCTTTACCTTAGTGAAAGTTGCTGCCGTAGCCTTCGGGTTGCCCCAGAAAGTCTCTCCGGATACGCCGTTGTTCTGCGCATCGAAATGATTGCCAAGATTCCAGCCTATACCGAGACGTCCGGCAAACTGCCATGCAAGATTGCCGTCGTCCTCAGGAACGACCGCATTACCATTGCCATCGCCATTGTTTCCCCCGCCTCCCGGAGGTATCTGAGCTGCAGCCTGAGTCACTTCAACATACTGCTTTTCTTCACCGGCAACCACGGAAATCCTTGTCTGGCGCATCTCTGCCACAGTATTCTTCTGCACGGTCACGGTCACGACCGTCTTGCTGTCCGCATCCTTCCCGCCTTTTGCGGCAGTAAGCCATCCGTCTCCGGGCACAAGGAAAATCTGCTCGGAAGCAGTCACGGTAAAGGTCTGCTCTCCGCCGTCAGCGGTGAATTCGAGTGATGTCCTGTCAACAGAAAGTTTGACTGCCTCCTGCTGCTGGGGAGCATCCGGACCGCATGACACGGCCAGAAGAATCAATGAGAGTATGTAAGGTATCGTTTTCATATTTCTGTTTTTGATCCCCGATCAGGTCGGGGATGACGGTTAATCAGGTCGGGGATGACGGTTAATCAGGTCAGGGATGAGTGCGACTTCTGTACGTCATTGCCGGCTCATCCGCTCACAACGTCATTGCCGGCTTGACCGGCAATCTCTATTTCAAGGACGGCATTGACTCGCGAGTCAGTACATAAGGGCTGGACATCACCTGCTTCCAGTAATCACCTGTATTAAGGTTGAAGTTGCCGTCGGACGGGGTCAGGACGATGTTTCCGTTGGAATCGGAATTGCACCATACCATGAACCATGACCATTTGTTGCCGGCATCCATGCACTTTGCAGGATCAGGAATATTGCCGCACTCGCTGACCGTCACAAGCTTCTTTCCCTTGGTCAGGTCAACCATGGCCTGATACTGACGCGTCTTTGCATCTGTATTGGTTTCATATATGTCCACACCAAGTATATCGACATATTCATCTCCCGGATACCAGTCAAGATACTGGTCTTCTGCTCCCGGAGTCACATCCACGGTCCATACCCAGATCAGATTGTTGAGGCCATGAACATTCACCAGCTGGTCATAGAGCAGCCTCCAGAGGGCCTTGCAAGGCTCGGCGCCGCCCTTGCCCCACCAGAACCATGCTCCGTTCGGACCATAGAGGTCATAGTTGCCGGCAGCCTCGTGGAGAGGACGCCAGATCACAGGGATGTTTTCGTCCTGAAGAAGTTTCAGATAGCCCGCAACCTCTTCTATATCCTTCATTATGAAATCATTCTGCCATGTACCCTCCTTGAGCGCCTCGTTGATATCGAAAGAGGTCTTGTCGGTGTAGAAGGCATAGCCGTCGAAGTTGTAGTTGTTCACGCCGTTGTCCCAATCTGCCTTGCTGTTGGGAACATTCCAATGCCACATGTAGTTGACCAGACCGTTTGCGGCCCACTGCTCCTTCGGTGCTGAGATGTCGTTGTAGTTCTGCACCCACGACCAGTTGTCAGGCGTAGGAGAGAACTGCAGGAAAAGGAAGTCGTAGCCTGCAAGGGCAGGATGCCTGCCGGTGTGCTGCGCGACAGCATCGACAAAATCGTTCTTGTGCGAATGGCTTGACTGTACGCCTGTCAAAGTCTGCTTTCCGCTCTGCTCAAGGAGGAATTCATACACATTCTTCGCCTCCTGAGTGGCATTCGGATTGACGAGAGTCTTGACCGGATCGAGTTCGTAATCCACAGGCGCTTCCTTCATCGTGAATGAATACGCGATTTCGGCTGACGGCTTCTGATTTTCACGGAATCCGCTGACGGTTCCTTCCGGAATCACAAGCCTGTATGTGTTCCCCCTTTCGAGGGATGAAAGTTCTATGGTCAGGACTTTGTTATAGGCATTGACCTTATCTATCACAGCATTATTGTCAACAGTGATGCCTGAAGCCGCGCTCGAAGGACATTTGACATTCTGATCGAAGGTAAAAGTAATCTTGAGCTGTGTCCCTTCTATGCCGGCCGTTCCGTCTGCAGGATCCGCACTTACGAGCTGCGGTGCCTCCGCCTCCTGCGTCACCGGATCGACAGGTTCCTGACAGCCTGCCAGAAGAAGAAGAGCGCATGATAGTATTCCTGATAAATATCTATTCATATTATATAATTATAATATATATTAT
>JAFUQW010000096.1 GCA_017472115.1 Bacteroidales bacterium
AATCAGGGAACTCTGTTCCGAGAACTTCCTTTACGCGAACCTTGAACTTGTCGCAGAGGTCCTTGAGCTCTTCTGCAGTGATGTCTGTGTCAGAAGCGTAGCCCTTTGCAACCTTGAGCTCTTCCATCATTCTGTCGAGCTGCTGTCGGATACCCTGTCCGTCTGCAGGTTCGATGCCTTCAGCCTTCTCCATCACAACGTCGGAGGACATCATGATGAGACGACGGTATGCGTCATATACGAAACGTGGGTTGTTTGTCTTTGCGATCATTCCAGGGATCGTCTCTGAGCAGAGACCGATGTTGAGGATTGTATCCATCATACCAGGCATTGAACTGCGGGCGCCTGAACGGCAAGATACGAGAAGCGGGTTCTCCTTGTCGCCGAACTTCATGCCCATGATAGCCTCAGTCTTCTTGAGAGCCTCTGCCACTTCAGCCTTAAGCGCGTCGTTGTAGCCGCCGCCGAGTTCATAATACTCAGTACAGCACTCTGTGGTGATAGTGAAACCAGCAGGCACAGGAATGTTGAGCGTACACATCTCGGCAAGGTTTGCACCCTTACCTCCGAGGAGCTCGCGCATAGTGCCGTTTCCTTCAGCTGTCTTTCCGCCGAAGCAATAGACTCTTTTCTTGTTTACTTCCATAATTCTTGTAAATATTTGATTGATAATAATTAAAATCAGTTTGTCAGACATCCGCCCCACGGGCGGAAAATTTCCGGCGCGAAATTACGGAATTTTCTCCAAAATTCCTAATCCTCGCCCTCGCTTGCCTGACTTAAAAGCGAGGCAAGTATTTCGGCTACGGGATTCTTCCCTTTTTCCCCGAATCTTACGCCTTTGAAAGACGCGGACGGATGGCCTAGAGGATAGTATGCGATATCCTGCAGGATCATCTGGGAGTCAAAGTAGTCATAGTCCGTATCCCTTATCTGGACAAGTACGCCAGGTATTTCGGAGAACAGGACCTTGGTCGGGTCGTCATCCTGGTACGAAGCAAGGATTCCGCTGAGTTCCAGACAAGCGCCCTTCCCTTCGCAGAATTTCACGGCTGCCGTTGCTAGTCCTCCGTTTCCGACACTTATTCCGGCAGATATTATGCCGTCTTCGACAAGCTCGCGGACGACTTCATAGCAGTCTATGAAATAGTCGGCGTCCATGATCTGAGGCGCCGGTCCTCCGTTATGCCCGTTCACCTGTGCAAGAAGCGAGCCTCCGAGCTTATGAGGACAGGTGTCGAACGGTATGTATATGAGCCAGCTGTCCGGGTCACCGGTCATTTTCGGAGGACATTTCCTTTCGTCCCCGATCCACGGGTGCCTGCTCTCATATGGAGAAGACTTGAAGAGGGAGGATTCGTGGCTTTCCTCTTCTTCCTGAAGTTCGGTTTCCGGCAGCCAGGCAAAGAATCTCGCGCTGTTTCCGCCATCACCTTCAATGAAGAGATAATCTGACATCCTCACTCCCAGCGAATAGATGTAATCGCTTGCGGCATAGACGCTTGAATAGAATGAGGCCATGTTTCCCGTCGGACTTGTGTTCCAGTCCCACTGAGCCCACATCCTGAGGTCTCCAAGGCGGAAATGCCCTTTGCTCCAGAGTCTTGAGGTAAGTGCCTCGGCTATATGCAGGCGGGTGAAATGTTCCGGATACAGCATCGGGAATGCCCTTTCGGTCCCTGACGCTTCCGCTGTCATTGCCGCATATTCTTCGTTGCGGCTCTTGTCGTATGAGAAGGCGCTCACCGGAGGGTCGGTGGATTCGTCAATGATGTCGTCGAATGTTCCGAACATATCGGAAGAAGGCGCTTCGGTGTCTTCATATTCCATGCATTCGTCCAGAAGTTCGGCTGGCGTCATCTCCTGCCTGACTCCGTCGATGATGTAATGTGAGTACAATGCTGATTCGTTTTCCTTCATGATAAATTGCTTCCTCTTTTGGGGATAAGTCTGTAAAATTACTTATTTTTGTCTTCAAAACAAGCGGTTTTTATTTTTATGGATAACTTTTTTTCGGAAGAAGCGTATGAAGAAATGATTCGGGAACTGTTCTGCCGGTTTCCGTCATTCCAGAAGGTCGGTGCAGGCGCATACAAGCCTGGAATTGCGAACATGGAGTTCGCTGACCAGCTTATGGGGCATCCGCATAGGAAATACAAGGTGATTCATGTCGCAGGCACGAACGGAAAGGGGTCCGTGTCGAATATGCTGGCTTCAGTCCTTGCATCTCAAGGACTGAAGGTGGGACTGTATACATCTCCCCATATCGTGGATTTCCGTGAGCGCATGAGGGTCATATCTGGTCATGAAAAAGGCGGGGAATCCTTCTTTCTGGTCTCCAGGGAATATGTCTGGAACTTCGTCAGCCAGTGGAAGGACATGTTTGACCATCTTGACCTCTCCTTCTTCGAGATCACGACCCTGATGGCTATGAAATGGTTCGCGGACCAGGCGGTTGATGTCGTGGTCCTTGAGACCGGCCTTGGCGGCCGTCTCGACAGCACGAACATAGTGTCTCCCGTGCTGAGCATCATTACGAACATCGGCCTGGACCATTGCGACCTGTTGGGCGGGACCCTTCCTGAAATCGCATTTGAAAAGGCCGGCATCATAAAGCCGAAGGTCCCTGTCGTGATAGGGGAGAGCCATCCGGAATCCGCCCCTGTGTTTGAACGTAAGGTCCTGTATACCAATCTTCCGGAACCTGAGTTCATGGGGAACCGGAATGCGATCATGTCGCTCCTGACATTCGCCGACAAGGTCGAACCTGCACTATGGGACCGTCATGATGAGATGCTTTCGAAGATGGATCTTCAGGGCGGGTATCAGCAGAAGAATCTGCGGACAGTGCTTGCTGCCCTTGCTGTCCTTTCGTCAGGAAACATGATTGGCGGAACAGGCATAGTACCTGTGGATCCAACATGCTTCCGGACGATGGAAGCGTTGATCCATACCGCGGAGCGCACCGGCTTCCGCGGACGATGGGAAAAGCTTTCCGATGATCCGTATGTGATCTGTGACATCGGCCACAACGAGCATGGCCTGAAATACAATTTCGCCCAGCTCGGACGCATGAAGAAGGAAGGGAAGTGCACTGACCTGATAGTGGTTTACGGGTCGGTGGCGGACAAGGATGTGGATTCTGTAATCCATCTTATGCCCGAGGATGCCATATACGTGTTTACCCAGGCTCAGGGCAAAAGGGCTTTGCCGGCTACGAATGTTTATGAGAAGTATCGGGCCTTCTGTGCTGAAGCGGGCCGTGATGCCGGTGAGGTGCATGTGTCAGGAAACGTGGCTGAAGCCCTCTCTTTGGCGCATGAAATTGCTGCCCGCATCAGATCTTCCGAACCGGAATCCCGCCCTCTGATATATGTCGGCGGAAGCACATATGTCGTTTCGGAAGCGGTAATGTCTCTTAACTGACAATTGATATGAAGCATGTCGAAGGAAGTGATGCCGTATCACAATCTGAAGTTATGTGGGCCAATCTTGTGGATGCCGGACTTCGGGCATCTGATGGTTCTCCCGTCCGTGAGTGTGTTGAGGCAGCTATGGCGGCGGTTTCCCGCCTCCTGGCGTGTGCCAATCCTGACGGAGGATTCGGCTTGTATGAAGGCATGGAATCATTCCCGATGGTTACTGCGGCCGTGTTGGAAAGATTTGCCGTTTTGAGGGACAGGGGATTGTTGGATGTGGTTTCCGAAGAAATGGGGGAAGATGCGTTGGATGCATTCGATGACGCTGTCATATCGGCCGTAAGATATCTGGATTCCGTTTGTGTCTGCGATAATGACAGACCTATGTCGGATGAATGTATTTCTCCGGAACAATATCAGAATGTCCGTTCGATGTATCTGGGAGTGCCTTTTGATGACCATGCTGCCTGAACTGCGTTGGGTACTAAGGGGTACAAGATGATTATATCATGCCTTGTCCCAAATAATAAGGAACTTATTGATGACAAGTGCTTATGATATAATATTTAAAAGATCATACGGAGAGTATACGTTGAAAGTCGAGTTATATGTTTTTTTTAATATATTTGTAAAGTAAATCTATAAGTTATGAAAAGGATCCTTTTATTTGTTGTGTCTGTGTTTTTTGTTTACATCACTTTCGCGCAAGAACATATGACTTTTAAAGGACATTCAATGGGATGTACCGTTGGGGAAATGGTGAAAAACCTGATAACAGATGGGTACACAGTTAAAGATAATGCAATAGAAGGGGCTGCATTAGTCGGTGCGTTTTTTGGAAGTGAAGCAACGATTTATTTATATCCAAATAAAATAGGAAATTTGAGTAAAGCTGCGGTTGCATATGATATGACGATGTATCAATGGAGACAGATAAAAGTTCATCTCGAAAATCTCGAAGGAGGATTGACCAAGAAATATGGTGAACCCAGTAGTTCGTCAAAAGAATATGATTCTCTATATGATGATGGATCGGGAAGAGAACTCAATGGCTTTAGAAGAGGAGTTAATCAATATAGTGTCCTTTGGGAACTTGAAAAAGGAAATATTTTGCTACTCTTATCTGCCACAAATAATACTCCGCCGATTGTGATTCTCTCTTATATTGATGGAATTAATTCGTCAGTGGATGACCAGCAAGCATACGATGATTTATAAATATGAATTAGGAAACCTAAGAATTTTCTCATTCGTTTATATTTGATCAGATGAGACAATTGTCTCCCATCACGATATTCTATAATCTTTAACTTACTGCTTTTCAGCAAATTCTGTTTGTTAGACCAATGCTAACTTCAAAAGAAGATCGCAGATAATGAACATACTTCAGATATGCTACTTGTTTAGATGAACCGGAATTACCTAAAATAACGTATCTTCTTTAGACTCATTTTTCTGATTCAGATAATCTTTTTTTACATTCATCTGAATCCATATGCAGACTTCTGTTTTCCTTTTACAACATTCTGATTCATTGAGCGGATAATATCACATCCCAGTTTGAGCGAAGTGTCGTCGTTTATTAGTAGGAAGTTTCTAAAACAAATCCGGGAAATTGGCGGATAGCCCGGATGAAATGAGTTTTTTGCTTGTTTTATCCGGAGATGTAACCGAATTTCCGGATTGTTTAGATTCGCTGGTATAACAGCATAGAGCAATAAAGGCAGTTGGCAATTGCCGGTTTATTTGGTCAATTGTATTTCTCTTTCGTCTGGTGGAGAAATGAAAAACACCTCTCTACATCGTAGAAAGGCGTTTTTTCTGGTGGGAGCAGAGGGAGTCGAACCCCCGACCCTCTGCTTGTAAGGCAGATGCTCTAAACCAACTGAGCTATGCTCCCTTTTGCGGTGCGGACGGGACTCGAACCCGCGACCCCCGGCGTGAC
>JAFUQW010000097.1 GCA_017472115.1 Bacteroidales bacterium
AGCATATAACTGCGAGGGTGCAGCATTCAAGAGAAAGGAAGACATGCACAGAATGGCAGAGGCCAACAAGGCATTTGCACACTTCAGATTCTAATCCCCGTTAAGACTTGACTAACAATGGCAAGAGATCTTAAATTCACAAGAAATATCGGTATCATGGCTCACATCGATGCCTGTAAGACCACTACTTCAGAGCGTATCCTCTACTACACGGGCAAGACCCACAAGATCGGAGAGGTACACGAGGGTGGTGCTACAATGGACTGGATGGTTCAGGAGCAGGAGCGCGGTATCACTATCACATCCGCTGCAACAACTGCATTCTGGAACTACAACGGGAATCAGTATCAGATCAACCTCATCGACACTCCGGGCCACGTTGACTTCACCGTTGAGGTGGAGCGTTCACTCCGAGTGCTCGACGGTACAGTCGCTACCTTCTGTGCGGTAGGACGTGTACAGCCGCAGTCAGAGACAGTATGGCGTCAGGCTGACAAGTATGGCGTTCCAAAGATCGCATACGTCAACAAGATGGACCGCGTAGGTGCGGACTTCTTCGCTGTAGTCGACGAAATCAAGGAGAAGCTCGGAGCAAGGGCGGTTCCTATCTGTATTCCGATCGGTGCAGAGGACAAGTTCGACGGTATCATCGACCTTATCGCAATGAAGGCGATGATCTACGACCACAACTCGGATGAGCTTGTAAACTATCAGATTACAGACATTCCGGAGAAGTATGTTGACGAGGCAAACGCCTGGAGGGAGAAGCTCGTCGAGGCAGCTGCCGAGTATGACGAGACCCTAATGGAGAAGTTCTTCGAGGATCCTGACTCTATTTCAGAGGAGGAGGTCATCGCTGCGCTCCGCAAGGCTACCATCGACATGGCGATCGTGCCTGCATGCTGCGGTTCTTCATTCAAGAACAAGGGCGTACAGTTCCTTCTCAATGCCGTGATGCGTTACCTCCCTTCACCGCTCGACAAGGGTGCCGTCAAGGCAATCAACCCAAGGACAGGTGACGAGGTTGAGCGCAAGCCGGATGCAAAGGAGCCTTTCGCAGCCCTCGTGTTCAAGATTGCGACAGACCCGTTCGTAGGTCGTCTCGCATTCCTCCGCGCTTACTCAGGTAAACTTGATGCAGGTTCATACGTGCTCAACACCCGTTCAGACAAGAAGGAGCGTGTAGCACGTCTGTATCAGATGCACTCAAACAAGCAGAACCCTATCGAATTCGTTGAGGCAGGTGACATCTGTGCAGCAGTAGGATTCAAGGATCTCCGCACAGGAGACACAATCTGCCTTGAGTCTGCACCTGTGACTCTCGAGTCAATGGAATTCCCTGATCCTGTGATCGGACTTGCAGTAGAGCCTAAGACTCAGAAGGATCTTGACAAGCTCGGTATCGCGCTTGCAAAGCTCGCTGAGGAGGACCCTACATTCACAGTCAAGACTGACCATGAGACAGGCCAGACCGTCATCAGCGGTATGGGTGAGCTTCACCTCGATATCATCGTTGACCGTCTCCGTCGTGAGTTCGGCGTCGATATTAACCAGGGTGCGCCTCAGGTTAACTACAAAGAGGCTATCACACAGACCGTTCAGCATCGTGAGGTATTCAAGAAGCAGACCGGTGGTCGTGGTAAGTTCGCTGACATCATCGTTGAGATCGGACCAGCTGACGAGGGCGTGATCGGTCTCCAGTTCGTTGACGAAGTCAAGGGCGGTAACGTTCCTAAGGAGTTCATCCCATCAGTGGAGAAGGGCTTCAAGTCAGCGATGTCAAACGGTGTTCTCGCCGGTTACGAGGTTCCTTCACTCAAGGTTACCCTCAAGGACGGTTCATTCCACCCAGTTGACTCAGACCAGCTTTCATTCGAGCTCGCAGCACGTATGGCGTTCCGTCACGCTTGCCCTAAGGCTAAGCCGGTACTCCTCGAGCCTATCATGAGCCTCGAAGTCGTAACCCCTGAGGACTACATGGGAGACATCGTAGGTGACCTCAACCGCCGTCGTGGACAGATCAACGCAATGGACTCAACTCTCGGTGCACGTATCGTAAAGGCATACGTTCCACTTGCTGAGCAGTTCGGTTACGTGACTATCCTTCGTACAATCTCTTCAGGTCGTGCAACAAGCACAATGTCATTCCATCACTATGCTGAAGTCCCTGCAGGACTCGCTAAGGAAGTGATCGAGAAGAGCGGTTACAAGGCCGATGACGATGAATAATTGTTTAACAGTAATCAACGAAATTTGATATGAGCCAGATAATTAGAATTAAACTCAAATCATTCGATCACATGCTTGTTGACAAGTCAGCGAAGAAGATCGTTGAGACAGTATCTGCTACAGGTGCTCGTGTGAACGGACCTATTCCGCTCCCTACTCACAAGAAGATCTTCACTGTGAACCGCTCGACTTTCGTAAACAAGAAGTCACGCGAGCAGTTCGAGCTCAGCTCATTCTGCCGTCTTCTTGACATTTACGATTCAACTCCTAAGACAGTTGATGCTCTCATGAAGCTCGAACTTTCTTCAGGTGTTGAGGTTGAAATCAAGCTCAACTAATCGAATAAATCGAAAAAAGTATTATATTTGCAATGTGGTTCGGTAACCACTCCGAACCACATTACAATTTAGTTCTTTAATATAATTTCGAATTGTTTTGCTTTTCAAAGCCGATCGAAAGATTTTGATTTGGTTTTGAGGGTTTTCAATGAAAATATTGGTCCTATAGCTCAGTTGGTTAGTAGCACCTGACTCATAATCAGGGGGTCCCAGGTTCAAGCCCTGGTGGGACCACAAAAGCACCCGTCAGATTTCTGGCGGGTGCTTTTCATGTATGAGGTAAATATTTTTCCGGAATTTCGTATCTTTGCCCAAAATATATCAGCAATGGACAAGGTATCGGAAAACCCTTTCAAAAACCGGACAGACGATGATGTGTCGTCGTTTGTGGTCGTGACGGTTCTCTTCGTCACAACATATATCATATCGAATCTGATGGCAGTCAAGGTGATCGGCTTCTTCGGGCTCTTTTATTTCGATGCAGGTACGATCACATTCCCTTTCGCCTATATGCTCGGAGATGTCATTACCGAGATCTGGGGCTATCGTACGGCCAGAAAAACCATTTTTCTTGCCTTTTTCTGCAATATAGCCGTAGTCCTCTTCACCCAGATCGGGGTGTGGCTTCCTTCTCCGGATTATCTCATCGGAACCGCTTCTGCATACGATACCGTATTCTCTTACGTTCCGAGGATCGTGATAGCATCGCTTACGGGATTTCTTCTGGGAGAACTCTCCAATGCCTGGCTCATGAGCAGGATAAAGGTCAGTACCGGGGGACGCTTCCTCTGGCTACGCACCATAGGCAGTTCTATCATAGCCTATCTCTTTGATACTGTGCCTTTTGTGCTTATCGCTTTCCTTGGAGTACTTTCTACCCGCGACCTCATCCTGATGATGGTGTCACAGTATCTGATGAAGGTAACAATAGAGGTTATTTGCGGCACTCCGATGGCTTACGCCGCCATATCTTTCCTTAAAAAAAGGATTTCGCAATGAAAGTATAAGAAACTGATTTTTGCTTCATGCTTTCAGCCACTCATGGCGGGCAACGCTGTAGAGAGGTATGAAAGGGAGGAGTATCGGGGTCTTGCGGATGTAGGCTTGGAATTCCGGGTCGGCTCCATAGACGGATGTCTGACGGATTTCGAGACGGCGGGCTCCGCTGAACATCACATATACGATTCCGAGATAGCCGATGCCGGCGATTATCCATTGCCATGGCGTACAGTGTGCACCGAAGCAGATGATGAAGGATCCGGTCCAGATGATGAGCTCTCCGAGGTAGTTGGGACAACGGACGAAGCTATATACACCCGTGGTCACGAAACGCTTCGGATCGGCCTTTTTTGCCGCTTTTTTCTGGGCATCGGCGACTGCTTCGAGCAGCATGCCCGCTGTCATCATGCAGAGTCCTGCCCATGCCCAGAAAGGTCTTACAAAGATTCCCTCTCCGGCATTTGCCAGATAGAATGCTACAGGACTCACCTGACCTACATAAAGAAGGGCACAGAACAGCCAGACGATGATCACTACGGCAAGGGGCTTTTTGCCTGATGTGTCCTTGGAGTAGAGAATCTTTCTGTAATCTGCAGAGCGTTTCTCGCGCATAAGAAGATACAGACCTAGCCTGCATCCGAAGATGAAGAGCACAATGCATATCAGAATGGTAGGGAGGGTGAGTGCATTGCGGAAGAGGATAGCAAGAGTCACGGCAAGAGCGGATATTCCGAATCCGTAACCGATGCTGAAGAAATAGATGAAATACTTCCACCCGAGGGCGGAAACGGCAAGGGAGACTGCCAGCAGGATCAATAAGTAATACATAAGTCCGTTCTTTAAAATTCAACAACGGCTTTAGTTACAATAATGATACTAAAAGATGATTTCTGTTGTCTGTGTCGGAACTATATATCCTGTTGATAGCTGAATATTGAATGTGAAGCCGGTTATTCCGAAAGGGTACCGGTGTAGGAAGTCGGGTAGCTTTCGCCTTTCTTGACATTGTGAAAATCGAGTGAGAAATCCAGGACAGAACCTGAAATCGTGCCGCTGAGCTGGTCAGCCCTGTAGTTCTTGTATGGCCCGCCCATCGCCCAAGGAGTGATTCCGTCGCCGTAGAAAGACCATGTCCCGTCCTCGGATTTTACGGCAGGCACATCGAGGATGGTCACATCGATGGTCACAGGCATGGCCGGAACGAACTTGACCTTATGAAGCTTGATGTCAACGCTTGTCTGCTCCTCGTTGAACTCCACCTGCACATTGATGCCTTCCTGCTCGAAATCCTTTCCATCATAGACCACAGTCATCTCTCCCTTGTATTTCGGAGAGTTGTCGATGATTTCTGTAGGGGCCTCTTCGCATGAGGCAAGCAGGCAAAGTGCAGCAACTAGATATGATGACATTCTTTTCATTGTCTGTGTATTTTATGGTGATGACATGTATGATTACGCCACCTGTCATTCTGAGCGCTAGCGAAGAATCTTTATTGTAAAGATGCTTCACTTCGTTCAGCATGACAGTCATGAGACAATCTCTCAAGAGTAAACTGACATGTCATCATCTGTTTCATTATAAGTCAATTGTTATGCCGGCAGTCCATCTGAGAGGCTTGCCCCTCTGGAAGAACGAATTGCCGACGGATTTGAAATAAAACACGTTATGATCTTTGTTCAGCAGGTTGTCCATCCTGAATCGGAGGTCGAACCATTTGAAGTCCATTCTGATGTCTGCTCCGAGCTGGGCCACTATCGGCTCGATGAGAGTATTGGCCTCGTCCCACCAAATGCGTCCGACAGCGCTGCAGTCGGCGTTGACCGACAATCCGCGTACCACATCGCTGCCGAATGTGAAGAAATATCCTATGCGGGCGTTGGCCGTGTGCTCTGGAGAGTAGGGGATGCGGTTGCCGCTGTAGTCGTTGTTGCCGTCGTCGTATTTCGTGAAACGGGCGTCCGTGTAGCCGTAGGAAGCGGATGCGCTGAACCCTCCGACGTTGTAGGACAGCGAGGCTTCGGCGCCGATGCTGCGCGAACGTCCCACATTGGCCATCATCCTGCCTGTCGATTTTCCCGGAGGGAAGAGGGTGATCTGCTGGTCGCGGCAGCTTATGTAGAACAGAGATGCGGAGCCGCTGAAGCGGTGCTTTCCGCTGCGCAGGTCTATCTTGCCGCCTATCTCGTAATTCCATGTCTTTTCTGGACGGTAGGCCGTGCTTTCGGCTGTCACGGCGGTGCCGGGGTCGTCAAGATAGACCCCGAGGTCGGCCATAAGCCCGTTCATCATCATGTTCTGAAGGATGTCCGAGAATATCTGGGTGTTGAATCCTCCGCTTCTGTATCCTTTGGAAACCACAGCGAAAAGGGCCGCATGGGTGTTCCCTTCCGACAGGTCGTACAAGGCCGAGATTTTCGGCAGGAGCTCCACATAATGGTTGCCTACATTGCCTTTATAGACGGTCTCGAAGAGTTTCCAGTCCTTCATGGTCGGCTGGAAACGGTAGTTTATGGCGGCGTCGCTGCAGTAGCTCATGGTGCTGCCCTCATAGTCAAGCCGCAGGCCTGCGGTGAGGAGCCAGCGACCGAAAGTGAAATATGACTCGTGATAGAGTGCAGCTCCGAAAGTATTTATGCCGAATTCGCTCCCGATCGGGAAATTGTCTTCAAGGATGGCGAGGGGAGCGTCGAATCCTCCCTTGATGTCATCGGGAATGTTCGAGTTGGCATTGCCAAGGATGAGTTCGTCGATACCGTCCTTCTTGAAATGCACGGGGGCCGACATCCTGTTGAATTTCCAGAAGGCGAATGCGCCGCTCTGCCAGTCCCACCATTCCTTCTTCCATCCTTCCTCCGGTCTCAGCACGAACTCCTGTGTCAGAGCTCCTTCCCTCTGTATCTGGGCGAGAGTGAACATCGAGCGTGTGGTGAAGTCCTGGTCCAGATTCATCCTGTCCAGAAGCACCTGCAGGGCAGATATGCTGTTGAGGGTGTAGTTCTCAGTATTCAGGCGGAGCTTCACAGCTTCCGTCAGATTGAAGCGCCTGTAGGCGCATAAGTCATTGTATGAGGTTTCAGACAATGTTCCTGTCTCGGGTCTGTACTGGCGGTATGGCCAGCCTCCCTGGGTGAGAGCTCCTGCGGAGAAGATGTTCTCGAAATAGAGGTCCGGACGGAGCTGCTTTTCGAGCCTCAAACGGAGGGAAAGTCCGTCGTATGGGTCGCATTTCTCACCGCTGAAATCATTGGTGTAGAATCCTTCTGAATGTCTGAATCCTATCCCGCCTCCTATCGCAAGGCCTCCTTCCGTCTTTCCGTAGGCAGATGCTCGGGCGGTGACCGTGTTGGCCGAACCGTATTCCACCCCGGCACGAATACCTTTGAAATCAGCAGGGGAGAGAGTGCTGAGAGAGAGCACTCCGCACATCGAATTGCGGCCGTAGAGCGTGCCTTGAGGGCCTCGGAACATGTCGGCGCGGCGGATGTCCAGCATCTCCATGTCGTAGGCGTTCTTGTTCAGCACCGGAATGTCATCGATATAGAGTCCCAGCACAGGATTCTCCATCCTCGAACCGAAACCTCGGAGATAAATAGAGGACGTCATTGCCGAGCCGTAATCGGGAATATGCAGGTTCGGGACTATCGCAGACAGGCTCTTGGGACTGTCTATGCCTCTTTCGTCAAGCTCGTTGAGATAGATGACCGAAACAGGAGATGCCAGCCTTTCCAAAGGGAGAATCTGCTTTACGGAGGTCTCCACCACGGCGCTGCTCAATGTGTCGTGGAGTTCCTCTGCCGGCAGCAAGACTGACAGCAAGACAGTTATGAGGGTGCTTAAAATCACAGGACGGCAAAGGTAGCACTATTCCCAAAATAATCCTACCCTCTTTTCAGATAGGCCCGTCCGGCAAGCCGCCATGCATGTTTTTCTCTTTTCTTTATTATACGTGTGACGGAATGCTTCTCATTTATGACCATTGTCAGATGGTTGTAATATATGACATGCGAGAAACAGTTATTTGTCAGATACTTGTTTATGAGAGATCGAATCCTTAATAAGCAAGTGACTGTTGTATTGAAAGTTCAGGGTCTATCATCTGATTGACCCTTTCCGATGCAACTTCAGCAATCCATTGCTAGAAAGGTTCGCCTTTCGGGGACGGAATAGATTGTATTATTCTGAATACGCCGGACAAACCTGCACAATTGACTTTCTGAACACCGCCCGCAGTGATCATGGAAGGGGGTGACAATTTGTCCCCACCCTTTTGACAGTTCGGTATCCCTCTTCTTCATCTCCTTGATATAATCAGACGGATTCACACTGTCAGTCAGAGCCTCAACGACATCTGCAACCGAGAAAAACCAGTCTTCCCTTTCCTCGTCCCAAACAGAACGAATTATCCTCCCTTCAAACAGTTGCAATTTATCCATATATCAAAATATTATATCAATTCCGCAAAGGTGCAAAAAAGCAGGCAGCCTGTCAAAATTTTCGACAGACCGCCATGCAGATTTTTCTCTTTTTTATATGTTTTTAACTTTTTTAAGATTCTATCTGAAATTCTTAAAATGATACAGAAAGATTAAGAAGTGC
>JAFUQW010000098.1 GCA_017472115.1 Bacteroidales bacterium
CAAAAATACAGGTTGCCCGTACATTACAGTACAAACAACCTACAAATATAGTGACAATCTGTGATTTATCCAAAAACAGAGGGATTATCTGACAATTTGGCAGATACAATGGCGAAGAGAATCTTTCCAGTACGGGATTTCAATGCCGAATGTCCGCTTTACCTTGGACTTGCTGAGGACGGAGTAATGAGGACGGGCAGCCTTGACAGGGTACTCCCCTGTTCCGCATGGGGTCACTTCGCAGTGGCTGCCGCTCAGGTGACAGACCTCGCACGCGAGGTCGAACCATGAGCAGACGCCTTCGTTGGAATAGTGATATATGCCTTCCTTCCTGAGATTATCCGGTTCTAGCAGAGTCATGATGAATCCGGCAAGGTCTCCGGCATAGGTCGGGGTACCGACCTGATCGGAGACGACCTTGAGCATCGCATGACTCCGGCTCTTCGAGAGGATGGTCTTCACGAAATTCTTTCCGTATGGACTGTAAAGCCATGAGGTTCTGATGATCATGTGGCGGCATCCGGCGGCGAGGACGGCATGCTCGCCTGCGAGCTTGGAACGTCCGTAGGCGTTCAGCGGCGCCTGCGCCGCGTCCTCGCCGTATGGCTCGGACTGACGACCGTCAAAGACATAATCGGTAGACATGTGGATGAGCGTTGCGTCGCAGGCCCTGGCGGTTTCCGCCAGCAGGCCTGCCGCTTCCGCATTCAGGCGGAACGCGGTTTCCTCTTCAGACTCAGCCTTCTCCACGTCCGTGTATCCGGCGCAGTTGACGATGACATCTATCGAATTGTCCTCGACGATCCGTCTGACAGCGTCCTTGTCCGTAATGTCCAGCTGCACCATACCTTCATGATCCTGTGAATTCATGTAGGTATAGATAAACCTGTGTTCAGATCCCTTGGCCACATCCATGATGGTGCGCCCAAGCTGCCCGCTGCCTCCTGTCACCAATACATTCATACCTATATATAATAGTCTACAGAATAATCAAAAAGCTCCGCAGCATCCTTCAGTCTAGGATGCTTCCTGTCCTTTTCTGAAAGTATCACATCCTCCATCGGGATGCCCCAGTCTATGCCCAGTTCGGGATCGTTCCATGCAACAGCGCCCTCACATTCAGGCGCATAGAAATCGTCACACTTGTACTGGAACACAGCCTCGTCAGACAGCACTACAAAGCCATGTGCAAAGCCTCTAGGGATGAAGAACTGTCGGTGGTTCTCCTCCGAAAGTTCGACAGCAACATGCTTTCCAAAAGTCGGCGAACCGCGTCGGATGTCCACAGCAACGTCCAGAACACGCCCTTTCACGACACGCACGAGCTTGCTCTGAGCATGAGGGGGCTTCTGGAAATGCAGACCTCGGAGCACTCCGTAGCACGATTTGCT
Source organism: Bacteroidales bacterium (assembly GCA_017472115.1). The sequence continues at coordinate 1,392 of JAFUQW010000098.1, forward strand.
CTCATTGTCCTGCACAAACCTGACTTCGCGCACCTCTGCAGCAAAGTCCCTCTCAGAGAACGATTCAAAGAAATATCCGCGATGGTCGCCGAACACCCTAGGCTCGATGATCATCACTTCAGGTATGTCTGTCTTTATTACTTTCATATCAGTCCTGGTTCTTCCGGCCGGTAGCCCGGGTCGGGCGGCAGCGGCTTGCCCGCTGCCACAGCGCCCGCCCCGGCCGCTACCGCCAATGCGTCACACCTCTCGTTTTCAGGATGCCCTGCATGTCCCTTTATCCAATGAAATGAAACCCTGTGCAGTCTGTACAGATTGGCGAACCTCATCCAGAGGTCAGGGTTCTTCACCTTGGCAAAGCCTTTTCTCTGCCAGCCTTCCAGCCATCCCTTGTTGATGGCATTAACGACATATGACGAATCGCTGTACACATGGACCTCAGCGTTCTGCCACCTGATGGCCTCCAGGCCCCTGATGACCGCCAGGAGTTCCATGCGGTTGTTCGTCGTGAGGCTGAATCCGCCCGACATCTCCATCTCCCTTCCGGCACATTTGAGGACCACCCCATAGCCGCCAGGGCCGGGGTTTCCGCTTGATGCGCCGTCCGTGAAAAGGAATATCGGAGGCCTCTGCTGAGTGGTTTCCGCCATGCTACTCGATGATCCTGCCGCCCTTAGGCTTGATTTCGGTATCCGGCATCTTTATGGTCATGCGGTTTTCCACGAGATCGTCGTAGGCCGCACGCCTGTTGTAGATGTCGATGGCGGTGTAGATCGAAGCTATCATCGAGCGAGGGTCCGCAAGATCTCGTCCGGCCATCTCGTATGCTGTACCATGGTCCGGAGATGTCCTCACGATAGGAAGTCCTGCGGTATAGTTCACGCCATCCTCGAATGCGAGGGCCTTGAACGGAGTCAGTCCCTGGTCATGGTACATGGCAAGAACCGCGTCAAACTTGCTGTAGTTGCCCAGGCCGAAGAATCCGTCAGGAGAATACGGGCCAAACGCCAGGATGCCTTCCTCGTTTGCAGCCTTGACAGCAGGAAGGATGATCTGCTGCTCCTCGTCGCCGAGAAGGCCGCCGTCGCCGCAATGCGGATTGAGGCCGAGCACAGCTATCTTCGGCTGGTCCACTCCGAAATCCCTCTGAAGCGAAGCCTTCATGAGGCGGAGCTTGCTCATGATCTTTTCCTGTGTTATGCTGCCGCAGACGTCCTTGAGCGAGATGTGGCCGGTGAGGACGCCGACCTTCAGGCGGTCGCACACCATGATCATCGCAACCTCATCGACACCGAATTCCTTCTCAAGATACTCTGTATGGCCGGTGTAGCCGAAACCTTCACTTGCCATCGCCCTCTTGTTGAAAGGTGCGGTCACAAGGACGTCTATATAGCCGTCCTTGATGTCCTGGACCGCTCTTTCAAGCGATGTCATCGCGGCCTTAGCCGACTCAGGAGTCGGCTGGCCCGGCTCCACGAACACGTTCTCCGGCAGACAGTTGACGATGTTCACACGCTTCTGGTGGACATCCTTTGCCGATGATATGACATGAGTGTTGATCTGGTCAATGTTATGTATCTGCTTCTTGTAGAATCCGAAGATCTTTGACGAGCCGTAAATCACCGGCGTGCACATGTCAAGGATCCTCTCGTCTGCAAGCGCCTTGATGATGACTTCATATCCGATACCGTTTCCGTCACCCTGTGTGATTCCGACCACTAATTTCTTTGCCATAGCTTTATCCTTTATTATTTTTAACTTATTAATTATCTGATACTTATCTTTTTTGTCCCCCTCTTTGATTCCTCCCAAGGCACAATACGACAAAATAATTAGCAAATATAACTATAATTTTTCAACCTTGAGGCAACGACCAGGATAAAACAACTGGCGGCACCGTCGGGCGGTTGGGACGTGTGGTGGGACGGTGCGCGTGGCAGCTATTGTGCTGGTTTTCTGGATTTTAGATAAAGATGCCTGCTGCGTTTTGCAGCAGGCATCTTCATCTAAAACCTTGTACAGCAACTGATTAGGCGCCACGTTCTAACATCGCATTGTCCCAAAATCTGTAAGCACATTAGGCAGGGTACCGATGCTTGTCGATCAGATAAATTTACTTGCTGTTCATCCGTTTTCCAGGTGCAGGATATTTTTTGGATGCATCATCCAGCACCAGTACCCAGTCCATTGCTTCGCCCGGTGTCGGAGGCATGAATGAACGTTCTTTCCCGTCATTAGTGAATTTTCCTATTTCTGTAGCTTCTCCTGTTCTTGGACAGTACCACCATGCAATGATTCTTTCGCCTTGCAACATGCTGGTGTTCACGGAGAAAGAACGGCCGATAGGAGCATAGACCATTGCATATGAACCTTCTTCGTCCATAGTGGCAGCGAAGTGGTAACGTCCTGCGCCCGGAACTGAAGACTGGACCTCATCCTGAACGATGAAATCCGGTGATGGTTTACGTGTGAAGTATGGCCTTGATTCCATCAGGTTCTTCAAATGAACCGCTTGCCCGGCTGCAGGTTGGTCAATTGCTTCGTGCCAAGGCATGAGAGGTCGGTTTATCGGGTAACGTCCCTTTTCAGCATCGAACATCTGCCATACTGAATGATGACCGTATGTCACACCGGCTGAGCCGTAGAATACGCTCCAGTATAAAGTCCTTCTGACATCCCAGGCATTGGAATGACCGTCATTGTCAGGAGTGAATTCCAAAGGATGGTCTTCATAGAGAGGCTCGAGTTCCATAATAGGTTTGACCGGTGTCCTGAAGAAGTCATTCATGACCTTTCTGTTAGAATCGAAACGTTGGTTATGTCCGCTCTGTCTTCCGTTGAAATCAAGCCACTCATCATTATGGAACCATTTTGAAGAAGAGTTCCATCCAGTCGGATGAAATGTCATGAGATTCTCTTTATCCACACTTCGGATACCTTTGGCCATGGCACGGATTATTGCCTGCTTTTCCGGATTGTCAGGGTTGCGGTCTCCGCCCATTATCCAGATTATGTCACAATTACTATATCGTTCTGCGATCCAGCGGCCGTAAATCTCAGCGTTATACTCGTCAAATATAGGGTCATTGTCATTCCACCATCTTCCCCATGTAGGCAGTAGTCCGACGTACATCGCATTTTCATTGGCCTGTCTGATTATATGATCTACATGATCCCAATAATCATTGTCATCGCCCTCCTTGATGTCCGGACGTGCCGGATTTCTGTCAATCAGAGGCTTATGACCATATGAATTAGGGACATCTATGCCATCAACTTCAGACAGGACGACAGCCTGAATCACGTTATATCCTTTTCCCGCACGGTCTTGCAGATATAGTTCCGCTTCTTCACGTGTCGTGCGGTGGAACAGCTCCCATGCAGTGTCTCCTAAATAGAAGAATGGTTTGCCGTCTGAATATTGCAGATAGTGTCCGTTTTCTGAAACTTCCAATGACTGAAGGCTTGTTGTATCTGATGGCTTGGTGCAGGAAGCCAGTGCTAAAGCTACTGCAGAAAAAATGAACTGTCGCGTTTTCATAGATAGTTAGTTAATATGTGGTGTACTTCTCTTTATTTTAGTAAGATACATGTGACTTGTCTTCACTGTTTGCGAAAGATAGCATAATATGTCTGTAATTGCAAATGAATGATCCAGCCTGCGAAATGAGGCATGGAAACGGTAATTATAGTTACAGAAGACGGGGGCAATAACCATTTGGCACAGCCGCACTTATAACTTATTATATACCAAGCATTTGCAAGCCAAAGCATGGAAGACCACTTAAAGGTAGAAGCGTTATATGGTCCTAGGTAATCAAAAGAAGTTAAGATCTCTGTAATAAGGAGACTATGTAGCATCTGAAAGTAAAGTGAACCACAGAAATGGAATCCCATCACGTGGTTCACTACATCCAATCTGTCCATTGTGATTAAAAACATCAAATGAACCACCCATACCGAGACGAATCAAGTGGTTCGTATCACATCATCTCCAAAACAGGAGAACCTCTACGGAGTACCTGTCCGAAAATCGAGGAAAATATACGAATACTGGGAACTTTAAAGGATGCTTCTCCGGAAAGCCTGGGAGATATAAGTGATTTGGAAATCTAGAGGGACATACGGATACTTGAACTGTGCATGTTCGGAAATTATAGGAGTTTTACTGACAGTGGATGTTTGATGTTTGTCTAGACATTGGGTGATATTAGAGATGTTCTAGACTACATATTACTGACTGGCGGCACCGTCGCCGGAATATATCGTCTCCGGCGACTACAGATCAAGCGCTCCGGGCGGCTGGACCCAAAGGGCCGTCCTCGCGCTTGACTGTTGCCTGTAACGTCTCGGCTAGCAAGCACCACCTGGCGGGAGGACGGCCCCTTGGCCGAGCCGCCCGGACCGGAGTGTGGAGCCTCTGGCTGGCGTATTTGCCAGAGGCGGTGCTTTCAGATAGGTTACCTGTTCTCATCATAGCTATAAAGACATTACCCTACCAGACATCGTGGTTATATGGGGAGGGTGATTATAGTTTTTCTTGACAATAGACTCCGGTGTGGCTAGGGGTATTAGTTTGAATAGCCCTAGCCACAGAGGTTATTCGTAAGCGGTTATCTAGCAAGTGCTTACAAAAACACGGCGTGCCTAGGGGTAACTTTTTCTGTAGCCCTAGCCACGGTGGGCTCATAGAAATTGGACATATTTACTTATCTATCGTAAATAGAGAAATTCCACTAACTATAAAAATAACGTGGCTAGTAACAGAAATGAAAGATACGGTAATAAAGAGTCGCAAAGAGTGGCAGCTATGTTACTGGCTTTCTGAATGTTAGTGGTATATGCCTGCTGCATTTTGCAGCAGGCATATACCACTAACACCCTGCTCAACAACTGATTAGGCGCCATGCCTACGAGATTAATAATCCAAAAACCGAAGCGGGAAATCTCAAAGAGATAAACGCGCAACATAAGCGCCGTGCGGTATAATTAACTAATTCTCAGAAGATTACGCATTTTGCCTGCCACGTCAGGACAGCATGCAAAACATCTAATCAGTTATCCATCAGGAATTTACGCCGCACAGCATCAGAGGCGGCAACGCCTAGGGGCAACGCTGGGCAGCAACGCTGGTGGGAAACTACTATGGCAACGCTGGGAGCAACGCTAAGAGGTATCAACGAGAAGCAACACCTGAGGGAAACACCTGAGGGCAAGGCTGGGGGCAACGCTTAGGAGTAACGCCTGGGGCAATATTGGGAGGGACGGATGGAGGAATTTTGTCATGGAAATTTGTTTGATTTTTTATAAAAATTGAACAAATTTTTGGAGATAAATCCTGCTCTGAGATATCTGTAAAGGCGATTTTCAAAATTATCCGCATACTTTTTCGGTATGCGGATAATCATTCGGAACTTTGCAAAAAAAGAAATAATGGCTAAAGAAAGATTTTACCACATCTACACCAAAGGACTGGAAGACATGGTCATATTCCTAGATCGTGAAGATTATATTGCCGGTATGAACTATATCGCCATATGCGTACATCTGACTTCAATTGACTTATTGGCATTTGTATTGATGTCCAATCATTTCCATTTCGTTACGAAATCCGGACACGATGATGCGGTAAGATTCATTAACTTATTCAAACAGTTGATAGCGTCTTATCTAAGAAATAAATATGGAATAGTCAAAGCTTTACATCAATGCATTGCCGAATGTAAAGAAATCGATCTGACGGATGAAGGTCTCAAGAAAATCATAGCATACATTCTCAATAATCCTGTAAAGGCCGGTATCAACTGCGCTCCACAAAATTATGAATGGAGCAGTTGCAGATGCTACTTTTCAAATATCGGGACAAGTAAGCATCTCACTCCGATCAGCAGTTTAGGCACTAGGAAAGCCAGGAGAATCTTACATAGTAAATGTCAACTGAACGATAGTTATCTTATTAATGAAGATGGATATATCGAACCGGCATCATATATAAATATTCAATTTGTAGAAAAACTCTTTAAGAGAGCAAGTTCACTAGGATACTTCTTGAATTCTTCGAGTAGGACAGATCGAAAGGAAATGCCTGTTTCGTACAGTGACAGCACAATAATATCATGTCTTAAAGAGATTCTGGAAAAGCAGTATGATTCATTGAGTATCAGCGAACTTCCTGAAGAAAGTGTCATAAGAATCATAAGATATCTTAAAAACAAGTTAGCATGCTCACCAAAGCAGATAGCAAGGATATTGAACCTAGAAGTGAAAAGAGTAATACAGGTAATAAATATTTAAACCATTTAAAATCGAATCATTATGTTGTACAAAGAAGAATTGATCAGAGTTTACGAAGAGGCAATTGCAGTAGCCAGGTTTGAGGCTAAGATTGAGGCCAGGATGAGAGTAGCGTTGTCGATGCTTGAAAGTGAAATGAGTTACGAAGAGATTGAGAAGTTTACCGGGGTGACCAAGGATGAAATCGAATATGAAATCGAAAGTAACATGGATTGGGATACCGAGTGGGACAGTGACTGGAGAGCTGAACATGATTGTGTTCATGGAAATAAAATGGACGACCGAGCTAGGAAAACCACAGCAGATGTGGTAAGGGAAGCTACACCAAAGCCGGAGGATCTGCCGATTGTCAATATCGGGTTGGAGATACGGCTCAAGGAATGGAGGTCTAAGCATTACAAGGCGTTGAACATACCGGCTTATAGAGTAATTCCGAACAAGACTCTTACAGAGATCGCCACCAAGATTCCTCGGACTCGCGAAGAGCTGATGGCGATCAACGGATTTGGAGAAGCAAGATGGGAAAAGTTCGGAGAAGAGATTCTGGCTATCACGTCTGAATTTTAACATAGGTATCAAGGTTAATAACTATATTATTATAGATAAAAGCGTATGTATTAGTAGATAAGACCAGCTATAGATACACACAACGGGCATAAGTGTGGCTAGGGGTGGGGTTTGTCTGAGCCCTAGACACAGGGACTTTTTTGTAAGGCATTATTAAACAGCAAATTACAAACCAGGTATGTGGCTAGGGCTTCCTTAAAATGAAGCCCTAGCCACACCTTAAAACGGAAAATGGTCAAAAGTATCCGATCAAAGAAGCTAAAGAAGGAAACGGACACAGAAACTGAAAAGAAGAAACTGGATAAGGAACCTGAACGAAGGGATGGAGGAAAGAAACTGAATAAGGAACCTGAACGAAGGGATGGAGGGAAGGAGCAAGACAAGAAATCTGAGAGAAACACGATAGTTGGAAGATGGAGATGAAAAGAGAAGATGGTCGAGGAAGAGGAAGATGGAAGAGGAAGATGGAAGTAAGGGACGAACGAGGAGATGGGACAAGAAATGCGAGAGGATGTTGAGAGAGAAGGTAGAAGAGAAAAAGGAAGAAGAGACGAACAGGAGATGAAGAGACGAACAGGAGACTAACGGGAGATGAAGAGGGGATTTGGAATTAATTTATTATATTTGCTGTATTATGGCACATGGACTGGATATGGAGATTCAATTTCTGCCGGGGGTGGGGCCTAAGAGGGCTGAACTTCTGCGGAAGGAGCTGGCAGTGGAGACTGTCGGCGATCTTTTGCGTCTGTACCCTTTCAGGTACATCGACAAGAGTTCCATTGTCAGGATCTGTGATGCGAGACCGGACATGGCATACCTTCAGGTCCGTGCAAGGGTCACCAGGGTAGACCTCTACGGTTCCAACGGACAGGCTGAAACCGACACACTGAAGTTCAACACCATACGTAGAATGAGTGTTTGGGTGGAAGACGGTACCGGAGAGATGGAGATGGTCTTCTTCAAGGGCATCAAGTGGATGCACGAGAAGCTGAAGCCGGGAACGGAGTTCATCTTTTTCGGCAAGCCGACCGCATTCAACGGACGCATCAACATGGTCCATCCTGAAGTCGACGCAGTCCCAGTCCAAAAGTCCCAGCTCCCATCGGGACAGACGGGGGAACTGGGTGGCTATGGGGCACCGAAGATGACGGGAGTGTATGCTAGTACTGAGAGGTTGAAGAATGCGGGGGTCACCGGGAAGGTTATGAACAAGATGATGGAGGCGGCGCTGGACAGGGGGCTTCCTTACATCGAGGAGTCGCTTCCGGAGTATGTCATGAAGCAGTGCGGACTTGTGCCTCTGCATTATGCGCTCCGCAACATCCACTTCCCTACCGACATGCTCGCCCTTGAGAAGGCCAAATACAGACTG
>JAFUQW010000099.1 GCA_017472115.1 Bacteroidales bacterium
GATGTAGAAATACCTTCCGCCGTTGTCCATAGGGACATTATTGTAGCGGTAGCGTGTTATTCTTCTGAATTTGGCGTCTTTATAGAAGGAATAGCCTCCGGCTGTGTTGGATATCAGCGAAAAGAAATCCTCGTTGCCGAGATAATTGATCCATGGCCAAGGTGTCTTGGGGGCGGTGATGACATATTCGCGGGATGAGTCATCGAAATGTCCGAAAGTTCTGTCTGTCATAGTGTAATCAGTTTAAACAAACTTACATAAAAATCGTTTATTTTCCGTAAGTTTGTACGGATAATATCAATATTTATGAAAAAACTATTATTTCCTCTGCTTATTGCCCTTATGACATCATGTTCAGAATCCCTTCCGCTTTATAAAGACCCTTCTGCTACTCCTCCTGAGCGTACTGAAGATCTGTTGAAAAGGATGACCCTCGAAGAGAAGGTCCAGCAGCTCCGTTGTGTGTGGTGGGGTCGCCAGTCTCTCTACAATGAGGCCGGAGAACTGGACTGGGACAAGATGGCCGAGAGGTTCGGAGACGGTCTCGGTCAGTGGGGAAGAATCAGCGAGAACCAGACTCCGACTTATTCGCAGGACATGTTCATGACCATCGAAGAGTCCGTCAGGCTCAACAATATGATTCAGAAATGGTTTGTTGACAGCACGCGTCTCGGTATTCCTGTAATCATTCATGAAGAGGGACTTCATGGACATGCCGCGAAGGGCGCTACCCATTTCCCGATGCCGATCGGACTTGCTTCTTCGTGGGATGAGGAACTTTTCCATGAAGTATATACCGTGGTGGCCAAGGAAATACGTGCCCGTGGCGGTCATCAGGTGCTTGCGCCTGTTCTCGATATTGTACGTGATCCGCGCTGGGGACGTACGGAGGAGACAATGGGAGAGGATCCGTACCTGAACGGCCGTCTGGGCATAGCTCAGGTCAAGGCATATCAGGGCGAAACCGGTCCGGACGGGGAAATCGGTCCTGACCACGTCAGTGCGACGCTGAAGCATTTCGGAGTCCATGGTCAGAGTGAGGGAGGAAGCAATGTGGGGCCGAGCTTCGTAGATGAGAATTATGCTCTCGAGACCTTCCTTCGTCCGTTCAGAATGGCCTTTGACGAAGCTCATCCGCATAATGTGATGATAACTTACAACGAACTGTGGGGAGTTCCTTCTCATACCAACCGTCATCTTGTGACAGATATCCTTCGTGACAAGATGGGATTTGACGGGGTGGTGGTATCAGACTATGCCGGAGTTGAGGATGCCTTGATGATAAATATCGTGTCAGAGCCGAAGGAGGCAGCTTATCTGGCTTTTGAAGCCGGAGTGGAAGTGGAGCTTCCTGAGGGTGCTACCTATGGCAATCTTGTGGAGCTCGTGCGGGAAGGCAGGATAAAGGAATCCGCCATCGACGATGCTGTGCGTCATGTCCTGCTCGAGAAGTTCCGTCTCGGCATATTTGAAGATCCTTATATCGATCTTGAAGAGGCCCTTTCCAAGATAGCGACACCGGAACATCGACGACTGGCCTACAAGGCGGCTGCGGAATCGATGGTTCTGCTGCAGAACCGCGACGGCGTGCTTCCTTTCGACGAGTCGGAGATAAAGACGATTGCGGTGATCGGCCCGAATGCCAAGGTCGCAAGACTCGGAGGCTATACCGGTCAGCCGATATCTCCTGTGTCTGTGTATGATGCTGTAAAAACCGGATATGGTGACAAGATGAATGTTATCTATGCGGAAGGATGCAGGATGACTGTGCCTTCGCAGTGGTCCGAGACCAATCCCGACAGACTTCTTCCTGCTCCTGAAAGCGTGAACCGTCCGTTGGTCGAAGAAGCTGTCAGAGTTGCCCGCAAGGCTGATGCAGTCATCCTTTGCCTTGGGTCGGAAGAGGCGATAGCACGTGAGGGATATAATTCAATGGTGCCGGGCGATACCCCGAGTCTTGAGCTCTTCGGCATGCAGAACGAACTTGCAGAGCGCATCGCTGCCCTTGGAAAGCCGACCTGTGCCCTTATCATAACCGGTTCGCCGAATAACATATCCCGTGTGGCTGCGGCTGTTCCTTCAGTCCTTCAGTGCTGGTTTCCGGGAGAAGAAGGAGGAAATGCTATTGTCGATGCGGTGTTCGGAAAGATCAATCCGTCAGGCAAGCTGACGATAAGCATACCTCGCAGCGCAGGTCACGTTCCTGCATATTACTCCTACAAGAGAGCGTCGCGACGCGGTTATACCATAGGTCAGGACATAACCCCTCTCTATCCTTTCGGATTCGGTCTCAGCTACACTTCTTTTGAATATTCGGGGCTGCGTCTGAGTGCTTCAGAGATGCCGGTTGACGGGTCTGTGGAGGTCATGGTGGATGTGACCAACACCGGAACGCGCGCCGGAGACGAGATTGTTCAGATGTATATACGTGACGATATCAGTTCCGTATCACGTCCGGTCAAGGAACTGCGCGGATTCGAGCGCATAAGTCTTGAGCCAGGGGAGACAAAGACCGTGCGTTTCGTGATAGATTCGTCGTCTTTGGAATTCTATGATACGTCTTTGGAACTGGTTGTCGAGCCGGGCACCTTCACCGTGATGGTCGGACCTTCTTCTGCCGAGAACGAGTCAGTGACATTGCTTGTCAAGTGATGCTATCTCTTGGTGGTGATCATTATGACACCGTTTGCTCCTCTTGTTCCGTAAATCGAAGCGGAGCCGTCCTTCAGCACTTCCACAGACCTGACTTCGAGAGGGTTGATGTGGTCAATATTATCGGTTTCAATTCCATCGACAAGGAAAAGGGGCTCGGTTGATCCGTAAAATGAGTTCGCACCTCGGATCTGGTATCTGTATCCGTCCCCTTCCTGAAATACGGTCAGGCCGGGAACCTTGCCCATAAGGTATTCGGCAATGTTGCTGCATGATCCGATGGCGTCATCATCGACGGTCACCTTTGAAACTGATGAGCTGAGATGGCGGCGCTTCACGGTTCCGTAACCGATGTTGACTTCTTCGTCCAAGTAGCTTGCCATCTTCAGGGAGTCCATGATGGCCTGTTCGAGCTTTCTGGCTTCTCTCCTTGCCTCTCTCTTGGCTTTGCGGGCTTCTTTGCCGGTAGTCTGAGCGGACAATGCCGCTGCAGTGAGCGTCAGCATCATCATCAAGATGAATGTTCTTCTGAAATTCTTCATAGTTTAAGAAACAGTTTAAATCTTCCACGAAAAAAATCATTTGTTGAAACTGCTGTAATCTCATCAATTATCCTGCTCATGAAACAGAATTGACAGCCTCAAAGACTTTGATGATAAAAAATAAACAGTTTCGGATGCGGCTAATTTTTCAGATAGTATGTGATTGATGTCACTACTCGCACCTTTTTTATATAAGGGGTGTTGCTGTCGCGGTTTTCGATGGTGAACGTGCCCTGATTGGCAGTTTTGATCTTGCCGAGTCTGCTGCCTGAATCCTTGGCGAATTTCTCAGCAGCCTCACGTGCATTTTGAGTCGCCTCCTCGATCATCTCCGGCTTGATGTCATTCAGACCTTCATATCTGAATTCAACAGGGTTCTCCCACTCGTTGCCTCCGATCACAAGTCCTTTCTTAAGGAGCTCGGACTGCTTGGACATGAGAGCCAGGACTGCATCAGGATTGTCTGTACAGACTGTGATGACATTCTTTGCTATGTAGCGGAAAGCCCTGTCGTTGCTTCCGTATTCACTTGCAAACTTGTCGGAAATGACAGGAACCGCAACCGTAATTTCGGAGGCTTTGATTCCTCCTGACTCAAGAAAGGCCGTGATGATGCTGTTGTATCTGCCGGTCTGTTCATATACTGATGTTATGTCGTCGGACATGACCCTATAGACTATCGGCCAGATGACCTTGTCGGCCTTGACCTCTTTTTCGCACAGTCCCTTGACATTTACAGTCCGGTCAAATGATCTGTAATCCTTTACCGCCTTAGGAATCATGATTCCCAGAATTATGAGACCTGTCATTATGAACAGGCCGCTGTAGAATTTACCTTTGTCCATAGTCTTGACTTTTAGAAACTTTATGACTTCTATGTTGTCTTATGTCTTTCAAATGTCGCAATAAAAAACCGCAACTGCAAAAATTCTGCTATACAGTCATCTGAACGGTTACTTTTTTAGGGTGTGCATTGTGTCTGATGTGCCGAGACGAGGTTGATGCAGAATGGACTACGAAAGGTCTTTATTGAAAGAATTTTAAAGTTTTTGTGAAATTTTTACAAAAAAGTTTGGAAGTTTAAAAAATGTTCGTACCTTTGCAATCCCATTCGGAAAACATACAGAAAAATCCGAAGGAATCTGCGGAAATAGCTCAGTTGGTAGAGCACAACCTTGCCAAGGTTGGGGTCGCGAGTTCGAGTCTCGTTTTCCGCTCCAGAAGAGGTCGCTTAGATGCGGCCTTAAATTTTGAAATCACCCGACGGGGTTCAATTATATGCAGGTCGTCCTTTACTAAGGCGACTTTTTCTGTTTTCATGGGGCTACCCGCCTGTGAGTTCGCGGATGATGAGACTGCGCTTGAGGTCTTTTCCTAATGAATATTCGCCGAAATCCGTTGCGGGATCTTTCAGGATGCTTGTCAGGCAGAGGTCGTCTCCTTTGAATATGGTGTATTCCGCCTTCTTCCGTATCGCGGATATTCTGTCTATCGTCTCTTTGGGAATGACCATGTGGCATGGGATGATCACCGAAACGGGATTGAGTCCGATTGCATGGGCCACGGCCCTTACTCCGGCCTTGTTGCTGCACAGCTCCGCGAAATCGGTATAGCATATCAGGCCCGGAGCCGTCTTGTCAGCGTTTACCTGTCTCTGACTGTCATCCTCGGGCTTGCCGTGCGTCAGCTCCCAGAGCTTCCGCCATACCCTCTTCTGGAAATCAGTGCCGAATAGCATGAGGTCGTCCCATCGGATTTCCTGACGCAGTTTCCATACCTCTTCGAATCCTACGGTCGTTGCCGTTATCTCTTCCCGATATAAGGTTCTGGATCCGCCTTTTCTCCCCTTTGTCCCGGACTGGACGGCGGGAGCGGCAAGTCTGGCAGAAATATCGGCCAGCATCCTGTAGTCTGTAGATATTGCGGCTATCTTTCCGTCAATGCGGACGACAACCCATTTCCGGTCTGTTTCCATAATCATAACTCTTGATCATATGCTACTTCAAGATCCTTCCCTCCCTTGCTTCTCGTCCCGCAACCCTCAAATATACAAAAACTTACGGATATAATCCATATATGTTTCCAAAATATGTAC
>JAFUQW010000100.1 GCA_017472115.1 Bacteroidales bacterium
GGTACAATAGTGGAAGCCGAAGCCGTCTCCATACCTTCAGCCGTTGCCGTTATCTCCAGTCTGTCGCCGCTGTGGAATCCTCCGGTCTTGATATGCAGGCATCCGTTTTCAGACCATATTTCGTCTATTTTAATTTCCTGACCGTTGCATTTCAGTGAATATGAGGGAGATACGAGTGTAGTATCAACTTTCCCGATGACAGTGACCGGTACGGTCTTGTTGAGGCGTATGACCGCGCTGTCACCGGCCGGCATATACGATCTGATACACAAGAGCGGGTCTTCCACGATGTTGTCAAGTTCGAAATGATACTCGCATCCCGTGGCGCTCATCAATAAGATCATTATGGTAATCAAATACTTCTTCACGGTATTCAGAATTTAAGAGTGTAATTGAATGATGGAATGATGGGGATGACGCCGTAAGCATCGCCAATGAATGTCAGGCCCGAAAGATTCTCTTTTGTGAAATTATATTCTCTGTAGAGATATGCGGTAATGGGATTGGTGTTGAAATATGCGTTGTAGAGGCTCAGGTTCCAGATGCTTTCGTTTCCTCTCTTTGTTGTCTTTCTGAAATTGAATCCCAGGTCGAGTCTGTGATATTCCGGCAGTCTTGAATTGTTGGGCCTTGTATAGAAGAGTTCAGGCATTTCATCGATCATCTCCTCTGACCATATCGCATGGGACTGGGCTGTCATCCAACTTCCGCTGTGCCAGTTCCAGCTAGCATACATCTCGAAACGCTTCCCGAAGCGCCTTGTGGCCGTCAGAGTCAGTTTGTGACGGTTGTCGTTACGGTCGTTATACCATTCGGGAAAGAATTCCTCAAAATGCCTCTGACTCCATGAAAGCGTATAATATGCAGCAAGCGTGGTGTTTTCGTCAGACCAGGAAACTTCGGTCTCAAGTCCCCATGACCGTCCCTTCCCGACCGTAACCGCTTCCTCCCATAGACTGACAGGAGGGTAAATCCCCCATTTCCCGCTGAATTCAAGAATATTGTCCATTGTCTTGAAATACCCTTCGGCATTGAACCTTATGTTAAGCGGAAAGTTCACATAAACTCCGGCAGACACCTGCCTTGACTTTTCAGGAGCCGTCTTTTCCGTAGAAGGCATCCAGAAACCGGTAGGAAGTTCCAGATAGTTGGAAGAAATCCTGTGATTGTTCTGAGTCATCTCGCTGTAGGACAGTTTAAGCGAAGTGTAGTCTCCCAATCCGAAACGCAAAGCGGCTCTGGGCTGTATGCTATGCCAGGTTTTCCCTTTCGTCACAATGGCGGAATACCTTATTCCGATGTTTGCAGTAAACCGGTCGCTGAATGTCATCTCATCTTCTATATATACGGAGGGCTCGAATGACTTTCTGAAATCCTTTTCCGAAAGATCATGACTCTCAGTCTGTGATCCCTTCGCCACGGATTCCTTCTTTCCGGTATATTCGGGTGTATGGAAATGGTATTCCAGCTGCGATCCGTATCGTATATTGTGGATATCTCCCGGTCTGAAACTGAAATCAGCCCTCAGACATATGTCAGAAATCCTTGAATGGTTGTAACTTTCGTAAATGCTGCTTCTTGTCATGCTGTCTGCAGTCAAGGTACGGGTGTTCTCGCTTACGCCGAACCGTGATCCGTATCTGCTGAAATATATCTTGGCTGCCACTTCGTGATTTTCTTCAAACCTGTAGTCCCAGTCCAGGGAAGCGACAAGATTGCCCCATTCGAGGCCGAGACGAGACTCTTCGATATATGTCAGTTGTTCTTCGGAATCCGTCTCTATGCTTCCGTCATTGTATTTCAACGCATCCCGTCCTCCATACAGATTGAGTGACAGCCTGTTGTCCTCGCTGAACTTATGGGTGATCTTGCCGTTGAAGTCCCAGAAGGCATATTTGATTCTGAAGTCCGATCCCTGTTTCTTCTTGATTATCAGACTCGCAGGCTCGGTGATTGCATCCAGCCAGCTGCGCCTGAGGCCTATGTTGAAAGATGTCTTTCCCTTGACGATCGGTCCTTCGAGCTGCAGCCTGCTGTCTATCAGACCTATGGAAAACAGCCCGTGCCAGTCCCGGTAGTCTCCCTCGCGCGTCCTGACATCCACCACCGACGACATCCTTCCACCATACCGTGCCGGGAAACCGCTCTTGTAGAAATCTACCGACTCCACGACATCCGTATTGAAAGACGAAAAAAGGCCCGCTATATGGCTGACCTGATACAAGGGAACGCCGTCGAGAAGATAGAGATTGTCCGCTCCGTCACCTCCTCTGACATACATTCCGGACAGAAGTTCCGTACCTGTGGCCACTCCTGGGAGCTGCTGTAGCGTCTTGATCACATCAGGTGAGCTCAAGACGGCAAACCCTCTCTCGAACTCTATCCTGTCGAGCTTCTGGTGACCGGTCTGGGTGGTGTTCAGGTCCTTGGATGTCAGCGCCGTGATCATTGACTCGTTCAGAGTGTCGCGCTGCTCTTCTATAAATATGGTATAATCCTTCGGCTTGCGCTTCCTGTCCTTGTGGGTAAGGACGATGTATTTCTTCTGGATGCTCCACTCTATGTCTGTCCCCTCGAACAGGTCGGTCAGACATTCTTCGAGCGTGTGCCTGCGGGGATCCGTCTTTTTGGCAGACGGCACGTCAAGTTCCAGAGAGGAGTCATATATGAAATTGACTCCGAAATGGTCATGTATGACCTGCATCTGCTCCTTCAGAGTGGGCATGCTGCCTTTTCCGGCTATGGCAGCCGTACATAGGAGCAGTGTGCAAAAGATCAAGTTCAGTTTCTTCATTCAGGGTTGTTTTACATCTGATTCCGCATATAAGACGCAGACAATACAAGAAAGTACTATGCTAAATTACAAAAAACTCTTACCTTTGGCCCGATGGACGAACTTTTCAGATATAACTACAGGCCTCTGTGCCTCTATGCCCTGCACTACGTTGCCGATCCTGTGACGGTCGAAGATATCGTGCAGGACTCTTTTGCTGCATTATGGGAAAGGCTGCAGACCGGTCAGACTGTGGCCAACCGTCGTGCATACCTTTATATGATGGTGCGCAACCGTTGTCTGGACCATCTCCGCAAGGCAGGAATCAAGACGGAAGAACTCAAGCCTTATGACACATATGGAATAATAGATGATGATGACGCTCAGGAGCGTGCCGGCATAGAAGCGAGACTCTGGACTGCGATAGATTCTCTCCCCGGGAAATGTCGTGAGGTGTTCCTTCTCAGCAAACGGGACGGACTCAAGTATGAGGAGATAGCGCAGGAGCTCGGAATATCAGAAAACACCGTGCGCAATCAGATCAGCAAGGCTCTCAAGACCCTCAAGGATGGATCTCAGAAGATAATATCATTCTTTTTTGCTTTTTTTGCCTGAACGGATAGTACTTTTTCATAACGGTTCCGTCTATATAGCGGAACATGACTCTTAAATCTTTATTATGTCAGAGTTTGATGACAGACACATAGACTTCGTTGCCCGGCATTATCAGGAGGGGAGGTTCGACACGAAGAAAGCCATTGAGCGCTTCAAGAGTGTTCATGGTGTGGCTCCTAAAGTGCGTAAGATCAATTGGATGCGCATATCCGGAGTTGCTGCTGCAGTGACTTTGCTGGCCGGACTTTTCTTCTTGCTTCGTCCTCAGCAGGACTACTGGACAGAGTTGACGGCTCAATCCGGCACAGAAGTATATGTACTTCCTGACAGCACCGGTGTTACCTTGGCCAAGGGATCTGTCCTGCGTTACAAAGACTTCGGAAAGGATTCGAGAAAGGTGGAAATGACCGGTAAAGTGTGGTTTGATGTCGCACGGGACGAGACCAGGCCGTTTGAGGTCGTTACGGAAAATTCCTTCGTCAGAGTGCTTGGTACGCAGTTTCAGGTGGATGCAACAGTTGTCTCAGGCAAGGCGGTTGAGGTTTATGTCGCTTCCGGTAAGGTGCTGTTTGCACGTAATGCAGAATCAGACGGCGTGATCCTTACCAAAGGAATGGGGGCTCTCATGCCGATAGGAACAGGTGGTCCGGTGGTGAATGAAACCGGTGACTGCAACGACATCGCATGGATCAGAGGAACATTCATCTTCGACCAGACCCCTCTCAAGGAAGTGCTGACCTGCCTTTCACAGTATTACAAGGTGTCTTTTGTCGCTAACGACCTTGACAGGAAGCTCAGCGGAGAATTCAGTACGGAGGATCTTGACCTGATCATCGAACTCATCGAATCCGCATTAGACGTGAACATTCTGAAGATGTAAGGGTCAATTGCATACTTGGGAATGAAAAAGACATTTTTGAAATCAACCGTCATATTGATGGCCGCCTTTGGCGTGGCCTTGTTTCAGGACGCTGCAGCCAAGCCGGTGCAGGGCCGTCAGACGGTGATGACTCTGAAATCCGAGATGAAGGTGATCCATGAAGAATATGGAGTCAACTTCGTATATGATTCTTCTCTTGATCTTGACGTGACATATGACGGCATTCCTATGGCGAAGATTCTGCGTGACAGCAATAAGAATGACGGAAAGGCTCTGGAAGAGTGTCTGATGACACTTTTTCGAGGAACTGATATTCAATATGAAGTCATGAAGAAGTATATCGTGCTGACCCGAAAAGACGGTAAGGGCAAGGCAAAAGACTATGCTATATTCATTGAGGAGCAGCGGGACACGTTGAGTGAATCACTTGTCACCGTTCATGGCGACAGGCGAAGGAATGCAACTCAGACCGGACTTACAAGAATGGACGCCTCTAAATTCAAGAAAGGATTTGCTACATTGAGCTCGCCCGATGTCATAAAGGAGATACAGACTCTTCCCGGAGTTGCCGGAGGTACTGAACTCCTGTCCGGAATGTACGTAAGGGGAGGTGACGGAAAAGACAATCTTTTCATGCTTGACGGTATTCCGATGTATCAGGTGAGCCATCTGGCCGGCCTGTTTTCCGCATTCAATCCTGAGGTGATCGAGAATATGGATTTCTATAAGAGCGGATTTCCCGCTCGTTATGGTGGAAAACTCTCTTCGGTCGCGGATATAACCACACGTAAGGGTAATCTCCATGACTACAAAGGCTCGTTCAATATCGGCCTTTTTCATGGAGGACTTCAGTTCGAGGGTCCGGTCGTGCCGGGAAAGACATCTTTCAATGTAGCTATGAGGCGTAGCTGGTTCGATGTTCTTACAATTCCGGCAATGGCCATAATGAATGCGGCATTGGAATATGGTGAAAAGCGTGATCTGCGCTATGCGATGACCGATCTTAACGCGTCTTTGTTCCACATGTTCGACAAGGACAGTGAACTTTCGCTGAATGTCTATACCGGAACGGATGTTATAAATTATGTAGGTGATCTGAAGGTCGTTGAATATTGGGAAGGGGAAAGATTCACCTATGACCTGAAGGATCACATGAATGCGAGATGGGGAAACATACTGGCCGGTCTGAACTGGAAGAAGGCCTTTACTGATGATCTTCACCTTAACACATCCCTTTATTATACCCGTTCAAGGAACAAAGTCGGTGTTCTTTATTCCAAGTGGGAGATGGATGATTATGTACCCTCGTTCACGGAGACTGTGAATGAAGAACTCAATTCCTCGATGCTCCATGATCTTGGTGCGAGAGCAGATCTGGACTGGTTCATTACCGGAAATCATCATTTCAGAGCAGGTACTTCGTATGTAGTCCATCTGTTCAGGTCGGACAAGGAGGCGTCATTCCGTTCGACATCAACGGGTAATCCGGTAAATGAGAACAAGGACTTTTATTCGAAAGGATATGACGCTCATGAAATTTCTGTTTATGCAGAAGATGAAATAACCTTGACCAAGTGGCTGAAAACCAATGCGGGACTTCGTTATTCAGCCTTTAATGCAGGTGAGGGATTCTTTCATTCTTTGGAGCCACGTGCGGCTTTTCGTGTTCAGATCGGTCCGGATGTTTCATTCAAGGCTTCTTATACTGAAATGAGCCAGAATGTCAATATTGTTGCAGCTCATTTCATTGATATCCCTATGACATCCTGGCTTCCTTCAACGTTGCGTGTGCCTCCCAAGCGTTCCCGCCAGTTTGCAGGAGGTGTGTATGTAACCCTTCCTCACAATCTTGTCCTCAATGTTGAAGGATACTATAAGACTTTAGACAACATCTATGAGTATGACGGCCGTCATACTCTGTTTCCTGACATCAGCAACTGGGAGAGTGAACTGATTGTGGGGAAAGGCCGTTCATATGGTGCGGAAATGGAGTTTGCCTACAGGACAGCAGAGACTGAAGTCGCAGCTTATTATACTTTGTCATGGACAGAACGTCTTATGTCACGGATATGGCCGGAATGGTATCCCGCAAGAAACGACAACCGTCACAAGGTTACCGTCGTGGCAAACCATAAGTTCAGCAGGAAGTTCGATATGTCTCTTTCGTGGAATTATCACAGCGGTGACAGAATCACCGTCGAGGACCAGTATTTCGGATATGAGTCATTCGCTTCAAGCCCCAACAATTTCAAACTGCCTGATTATCATCGTCTCGATGTTGGTTTCAACTTCCACAAGATCACTAAGAGAGGTAATGAAAGTATCTGGAACTTAAGTGTTTATAATCTTTATTGCAGAATGAATCCTCTTATGGCATATACGGACAGGAGTGACGGGAAATACGATATAGTGACATTGTCGGTCGTTCCTATCCTTCCTTCATTCAGTTATACATTAAGATTTTGAGTATCATGAGAAGAATATATGTTTCATTGTTGACTGCTGCTTTGCTTGCATGCCTCATGTCTTGTGAAAAGGTTATCCATGTCGAAAAGGATGATACGGGAATGATATATATTCATTCCATGCCGGGACGAAGTGATACCCTGAGGGTCGATGTCACGGTTACAAAGTCTTTGTTCGGGGATGCGGATGTGAAGTACGACAAGGTCAATCTGTCACTTGAAGCTGACGGGAAGCCGCTTCATCTTGTGGAGGATGAGGATTATGGACGTAAGCTGTCGTCCGGATGGTCCTTCTATACGACAGAAAGATTATTCTCCGGGCAGAAACTGTCCCTCAAGGCTGATGTGGAGGGTATCAGTTCTGTCACTGCAGAAACCATTGTCCCCGAAGGGTTTCCCGATGTCCGGATCGTGCAGGAGAAAGAGTACAGTTTCAAGCGTCTGCCCAATCATGTCCCTCAGGTGGACCGTGAGACGGTCTGGACCTTCCATATAGATATAGATGAAGATTATGCTGATGACCAACATTTTGCCGTTCAGGTGCTTAGGGATTCTTATATGAAGTGGTTTGGAAGTGATATTCCGCCTGAATCAGATAGGGATCACGAAAACGGATGGACGTTTTATGGTATGGAAAGCATATATGGCATTCCTGTCGGAGACACCTTTACTTCTTTGGACAAAGATGTTATTATAGAAATCAATGATGAAGATTATTATATTGCTGACAATTCCGGCTCAGGGAATGTTTCCTTCGATGTGTCTGTCGGATATGAAGTGTCTCATCGTCTTTCAGGCAGCTATATCGGCGATGTGATGCAGAATGAGTCATGGCTTTTCCACAGATACAAGGTATTTATATACAGGCTTTCGGAAGAGTGCTATAATTCATTGATGACGGCATATGTAAATGATAATCCGGGCCTGGCTTCCGAAGTAGGCTTGTCTCCGGGAATCAGAACATATACCAACATAAAGGGCGGGCTCGGCATGTTCGGCGCCGTATCTATGTACGAATCGGAATGGATGGAGGTGAAGGAATGAAAAGGAAATATCTCTATATGCTGCTTCTCCTTGCCCTTCAGGCGTGCGGTGAAAAGATCTGGTATGATGATCTGCGTGAAAAGACCATCGATACCTTCTGCGGGACATACAGGATCGTATCTGCCGAATGGGAAGGCGATCCCATAGACCTGAACGGTGACGGGATACCAAGTACGGATTATTACACGGAGTCAGGAGCGGAGAACAACAGACAGACCCGCTTCTATTCCAACGGATCGGCGCTTTTAAGACTTCCGATGACGTGGGCCAGTCCTAATTATGACGGATCATACCATATTTATATGTCTGAAAGTCAGATATCTCTTACTTATGATATCATTTTCGAAAAAGAAGAGCCATGCCTTTCTTTCAATCCGAATGAATATGTTGCCGATATTTCAGTGACCGGGTACGGAACAATAGAGGCGAGAGTGCGGATGACGGCGCATTATCTTCGGGACGGACTTTTACAGACAGTCACCGCTCCGGTATATTTTAAACTTGAACGAATACAATATCATAAATGATGATACGGACTTGCATATTGACAATGATGATAATAGTCTCTGCTGTAAGGCTCGATGCTATGACTCTGAAATCAGAGATGGAGGTGATTCATAAGGAACTCGGAATCAACTTCGTTTTTGACTCTTCTCTCGATCTGGACAGACCTTACGATGGAATACCTGTGGCAAAGATTGTCCGAGACTTTCGTGGAGATGAAGAAAAGGCCCTTGAAGAGTGTCTGAAGGCTCTTTTTCATAATACCGGCATTGAATACGATATCATGAGGAAATACGTGGTTCTTACCCACGAGGACAGGAAGCGCAAGCCGAAGGACTATACCATATTTATCGAAGAACAGCATGACACGCTGAATGAGTCCAGAGTCACGGCTTATTCCGACCGTAAGGTGAGCCGTAGTCAGACAGGACTCGAAAGACTTGATGCAAAGAAGTTCGACAGAGGTTTCGCATTCATGAGCTCGCCGGATGTGATAAAGACCCTGCAGAATATACCTGGTGTGACGGGAGGAACTGAGCTGATGTCAGGGCTTCATGTCTATGGAGGCGACGGCAATGACAATCTTTTTCTTCTGGACGGCGTTCCGATGTATCAGGTGAGCCATCTTGCCGGACTTTTTTCCAGCTTCAATGCCGACATGATCGACAATGTCGATTTCTATAAGAGCGGTTTTCCTGCGCGATATGGCGGCAGGATGTCCTCTGTAGTCGATGTCACGACACGTGACGGTGATTTCCACAGATATCACGGCACCTTTTCTCTCGGTCTCCTTGACGGCCGTCTCCAGTTCGAGGGGCCGATTGTCAAAGGCAGGACATCATTCAATCTTGGACTCAGGCGCAGCTGGCTTGATGTTCTGACAACCCCGATGTTTGCTCTGATCAACAGATTCTCTGATGCTGAAGAGGATTTCAGCGGCGGATATGCCTTCTGGGATGCCAATGCCAAGGTGACGCACCGTTTTTCGGATGACAGCAAGCTGTATGCAAACTTCTATATGGGGCGTGATAATCTTTTTTTGAAGGTGACTCAGGATGAATCCGACTATCTCGAGAACGGAAGTTTCGACACAAGAGAAGAATTGAACAGCAGGATGGGCTTCAATTGGGGCAACATTGTCGCATCCTTGAGATGGGACAAGAAGATTTCTCCCTCCCTGTTTGCGGATGCAAGTCTTTTCTATTCCAGGAACAGGTCAATGTTCGGGGTAAAGGCAGAATCCATATATGAATGGAACAGTGCAGAAGAAAACCGTATTCAGAAGAATTATTCCAGCAATTATGAAGAGAACGTGAGTCCTGTCAATGACATCGGGTTCAAGGCAGACTTTGACTGGTATCCGGGCAAGGCTCATCATGTCCGCTTCGGAGCATCCTACACCACTCATCTATACCGTCCTTCCCGAAGCTATTCTTCATATGCCGATGTCTATGATAAAGTGTCGGAGTCATCGGCGTCCGATGCCAACAGTTACAACTGTTTCGAACCTTCGGTCTATATCGAAGATGAGATGAATCTGACCGACTGGTTTGAAGCTAATGTGGGACTGAGATATGTGATGTTTGCTGTAAATCACAAGAATTGGCATAGGGTAGAGCCACGATTATCAATGAATTTTAAGCTTACACCGAAAGTTTCGCTTAAGATGTCATATACTGAAATGAATCAGTTCAGTCATTTAGTCGCAAGTACCTATATCGATTTACCGTATAATATGTGGATGCCTACCACTGAAACCATAGCCCCTTCGAAAGCCCGCCAGATCTCCGGAGGACTCTACGTCGGCCTGCCTCACAATCTGCATCTCAATGTGGAAGGCTGGTACAAGACAATGGACAATCTCTATGAATACGGCAGTACGAGTTCGTCGCTTTATCCGTCTCTGATGCTTTGGGAAACGGCTTTCAGAAAGGGAAAAGGCCGCGCCTGGGGAGGATCTGTTGACTTCGGCTACAGGACAGAAAAGACGGATGTCACGGCATCATATACCCTTTCCTGGAGTCAGAGAAACTTTGAAGCCTTTCATCATGGCTGGTATCCTGACAGAAACGACCACAGACATCGTGTGAACATCACGGCCAGTCACCGTTTCACCAAGCGTTTTGACGCCTATATAGGATGGAACTGGCGCAAGGGAAGCCGGATCACCACTCACTCTCATATCGATCCCGATACAGGTACGCTTTACTATTCGGAGCCGAACAATCTTCAGATGCCGGACTATCACAGGCTCGACATCGGATTCAATTTCCGCAAGACCACCAAAAGGGGAAATGAAAGTATCTGGAACCTCAGTCTCTACAACGCCTATTGCCACATGAATCCTTTTGTGGCCATGGTTGCATTGGAGTCTGATGACATATATAATGAGAACTGGGAAGATTTCCACCCGGTGAAATACACTCCTAAAGGATATGTATATGGAATCATCCCGATCGTCCCTACCTTCAGTTACACCCTTAAATTCTGATCATCATGTTTGGTAATATCTGTCATACTGAGCGTATCCACTGTCATCCTGAGCATATCCACTGTCATACTGAGCGTATCCACTGTCATCCTGAGCGTATCCACTGTCATCCTGAGCGTAAGCGAAGGATCTCTACAACCGCTCTCGCCGCCATCCTCCTCACATCCTGCGAAAGCATCTTCGACCTGAACAGACTGGCTGATGAGAACATGTTCAAGATGGAATGCATGGTGGTCTCACAGGATACCGTGGCATTGAATCTTGACATAGTTGTCCCGCTGTCCGGTCATGACCATCAGAAGCCGGACATACATCAGGCACATGTGAATGTGACGATAGACGGCCGTCCGGTATTGTTGCAGAAAGCTACAGGAGCCGAGGGCAATCTTCCTATAGGATCGTTGTTTTTCTGCAGCGAGATTTCTCCGGGGTCAGAAATAAAAGTCACAGCAGAGCATGATGAAGTGAAACCGATGAAAGCGGAAACAGTCATGCCCGGATCATTTCCGGATTACGATCTCATTGTCAATGATATTGTCGCTGACAGCGAATTGTCAGAGCAATTGTATGAAGTAGAAATGAGATTTGCTGCTGATCAGGAGGGCTTTTTCGGCATAGAGCTGCTTGTGGATTCCGTCGAGGATACATCAGGAGTATTCTACGGCCACAAGACGTATTCTTGTGAAATTTTCGATCCGGATGCCTATGAGGCAGCCTCCAGCGGGGCTATATTCGGAGAAAATCCGGACTGGAACAGTCTTACTGAGGTATCATATAACGGACATACCTTATATATGTTCAAGGCCCAAAGCACCAACATATTCCGTTTCCGTTATTCTTCTGAAGGAAACATGATAGAATATGACTATTCTTACGGATATGGAGATGAATATGGTTATGAAGAGACCGTCACAGAAGTCCATTACGTCAATAAATGCCGTTTCCGTCTTTATAGAATCTCAGATGAGTACTACTATTACAGCATCAGGGACATCAACAGTCTTTCGTCTCTCGGCTTTTCCGCTCCATCACAGACCTACAGCAATGTCACAGGAGGAATCGGTGTACTTGCCGGCATGACCCTCATCGAGACCCCGTGGCAGAAAGAGGTCACTGATTTAAGCAGATAAACAAATACGGCTGATCCGAAAGGACCAGCCGTATTGTTTTGTATCAAGTGTAAGGATTATCTGTACTGAGCGAACTCAACATCCTTAGCAGCTCTTTCTGCGAGAGCCTTGTCCTTGCTTGCAGCCTCAAGGTTAGCCTTTACAGCGTCAGCCTTGCCCTGGCGAGCAGCAGCGATAGCCTTGATGTAAGAAGCCTTAGGGCACTTGCACTGAGCGTTTGCTGCAGTTGCGAGGTCGCCGTTGAGGAGAGCTGCGAGAGCAGCGTTGCAATCCTTCTGGCCTGCGAGCTTTGCAGCAGCAGCCTTGTAGTCACCGTTGAGGATGTCAACGACAGCAAGGTTAGCCTTTGCAGAAGCGTTGTTTGCAGCCTTGAAGTACTTTGCAGCCTCAGCGAGGTTGTTCTCCTGGAGAGCTACAACACCCATTGCATTGTTCCAGTCAGCATCCTTAGCACACTTTGCAAGAGCAGCCTTAGCCTCAGCAAGCTTGCCGTCCCAGATGTATGCTACAGCAAGGTTGTACTGACCGTTAGCGCTGTTGAACTTCTCGATAGCCTTCTTGTAGAGAGCGATCTTGTCAGCATTCTCCTTTACGAGAGTAGCTGCACGGAGAAGAGCTGTCTCATCGAGTACGTCGATGTTCTCGTCAACGAGCTTGAGGAGCTCCTCGCTTGTGTAGTTCTTGAACTCTACGTTAGCGATGAATCTTGCGCGACGGAGCTCAGGAAGAACCTCCTTTGCAAGAGTTGTATAAACAGCAGACATGTTCTTGATCTCCTTCTCACGGACAGCAGGATCGCTGTACATAGAAAGAACGCGGATGATGAGATCCTTGTCCTCGAGATCAGACTCGGCTACGAGCTCCTGGAATCCTTCCCAGTCCTCACCTACGCTTGTAACGTTTACAGGAGCGTCAGCAGGATGCTTCTTTGTAACCTTTGCGAATGCCTTCTCGGCAGACTTTGAACGGTTGTCAGAAAGCTTGTTGTTCTGATCTTCCTTTCCGTCTGGTGAAGCGTATGCAACAACATCAGTTCCGACGAGAGTCTTGCGCTCGTTAGCCTTGATTTCGTCGAGAGCTGCCTGGAAATCCTTGATAGACTGTGAGCTGAGCTGGTTGTTTCTTACAGTCGAGCTGTTGATTGTATAAAGGATCTGACCCTCTGCGGTCTGCTTGATCACTTCCTGATAGTTGTCAGCCTTGAGATCGAGCTTGCCTTCCTTGCATACGAGCATATAAGTTGTGTTTGCACCGTCAGCAACCTTCTTTGAAGGAACGTCGATGCTCTTTGACTTATGTCTTACTACACCGCGGAGCTCGAGGTGGCTCTTCTCCATACCCGGTACATAAGTGAAATGCACGTCCTTTGTGATTGTTGCACCTGCGTTAGGAATAACCTCATAGTTGTCCTTTACGCTCTCGCCCTGGAATACGAAAGGCTCCATAGCTGCCTCTCCACCCTCGTAAACGAGTACAGGAGTAACCTCAAGGATAGCCTGCTTGTGGAAATAATCCTCAGGATAAGTAACAGAAACTGTAGCGTCGATCTCGCCTGCTACAACTTCCAGAACAACAGGATCGCACTGTACAGTAACGTTCTCTGCCATCTCTGCCATCTTCTCAGGTGAGCTACATGCAACTGCAGCAAGTCCGAGAACGACAGCTGATAAGAATTTGATTCCTTTCTTCATGTCTATAAAAAATTTAAATGGTTTGTTTTCAGGCTATGATATACACCCGTACGCGCGAGGGCATATCAAAGCGCAAAGATAATCATATTTTCGTATTTTTTAAATGAGCTGATACATTTTTTAAAGGGTTTTCGTAACTTTGTGCCATTATGACAAATCAGGAACTTCAGACATTAAAGAATAAATTCGACATCATAGGTAACGACCCGGCTTTGAATCGTGCCCTGGAGATAGCAGTGGCCGTCGCACCGACGGACATAACTGTCCTTGTGTCAGGAGAAAGCGGTGTCGGCAAAGAGAATATCCCGAAGATAATCCACCAGAACAGTCCGCGTAGAAGAGGAAAGTATTTTGCCATCAACTGCGGAGCGATTCCGGAAGGAACCATAGATTCTGAACTGTTCGGTCATGAGAAGGGATCCTTCACGGGGGCAAACGAGATGCGCCGGGGCTATTTCGAAGAGGCTGACGGCGGTACGCTGTTTCTCGACGAGGTGGGCGAACTTCCGTTGTCATCGCAGGCAAAGCTTCTGAGGGTGCTGCAGTCAGGCGAATTCATCAGGGTGGGTTCGTCCAAGGTGCTTACGACAGATGTTCGCGTGATAGCAGCAACCAATGTCAATCTGATGCATGCCGTGTCCAAAGGCAAGTTCAGGGCGGACCTCTACTATCGTCTGAACGCTGTTTCCATCTCCATGCCGGCTCTTCGCGAGCGTCCGGGCGACATAAATCTTCTTTTCAGGAAATTCGCTTCGGATTTTTCTGCAAAATACGGGATGGAGAAGGTCACGCTGACTGAGGAGGCATCTATAATGCTCCGCAAATATCGCTGGCCCGGCAACATCCGTCAGCTCAAGAATGTGGCCGAGACCGTATCAGCCCTTGAATCCGCCAGATTGTCCGGTTTTTCCGACAAGTGCGTGATAGGTGTCGATGTCCTCTCTAAATACATTCCGAAAGAAGAGCCGAACCTTCTGCCTGCCAAGTCGTTGCCGTATCAGGAACAGGAGAATCCCGGCGAGAGGGAAGCCATAATAAGGATGCTTCTTCAGCTCAAGCAGGATGTCGAATATCTTAAGGACATTGTTGCCAAAGCCGGTCTTGGCCGGCCGTCATCACCTTCGATCGCACCTCCTGAAGCTGCGGCAGTTCCTCAGGCCGGGATGGACGGATGGGATGAGCCGGAAGATATGATTCCTGACGAAGATCCCGAAGAACAGGATTTCCGTGTGCCGGAGGATATGTCCATCAAGGCTGCGAGCATGGATCTGATAGAGAAGGTGCTTCGTAAGCATGACGGCAACAGGAAGGCTGCAGCAGCGGAACTGGGAATCTCGGAAAGGACGTTATACCGTAAAATCAAACAGATGACAGAGAAATGATGAAAGAAAAAAGAACAATATGGGCTGTGTTGAGTGTGGTTGCCGCGATGGCTGTAACGGCGTTCATGGTGCATTCGTGCGGAATATATTCATTTACCGGAACTTCGATTCAGCCTGATGTCAAGACCGTGACTATCAACTATTTCGAATATAAGGCTCCTAAGGTCAATCCGTCATTGAGCAACATGATGACCGAAGCCCTGCAGGAAAAATTCACCAGGCTTACCAAGCTTGAGCAGGTTGACATTGACGGAGACTTGGAAATCATAGGTGCTATCACAGGCTACGATGTAAAGGCTACTGCTATCTCGGCAAGCGAACAGGCCACCCAGAACCGCCTTACGGTCAATGTGAAGGTGTCTTTTGTCAACAGGAAATATCCCGAGGATGATTTTGAAGACAAGGGCTTTTCCGCATATGCGGATTTTGATGCCACACAGTCTCTGGATGCCGTTGAAGCCGGTCTGTGTGAAGAGATCGTAGAGAAGATCTGTGAAGATATTTTTAATGCAACCGTCGCAAAGTGGTAATGTATGAGGACTATCGATATAAAGAAACTGAGCATAGATGAACTTGTCGGCGTCGTGAACCTATATCCGTGGTATGGAGGGGCGAGAAAGGAATTGTGCGCGAGGATGAACGCTATGGGAGGCGACGGATGGGGAGAGTCACAGTTTGCAGACGCGGCAATCTATGTCGGTGACAGAGAAAAGATAGCGGCCATGCTACGTGGATCAGTAGCGGATGACTGGTCCGATGCGGATATGGAAAGACTTCTTAAATCATATATATCGGAGAAGGAGCAGTCGGATGAAAGGTCTGAATCCAAGACAAGGGCGGTCCATGTCATCGGCGGAGACTATTTCAGTCAGGCAGATTATGAGGCCGTGAGGTCGTCTGATGACAATCTGTTCGTTAACCATGTAGCCAAAGCCGGACAGGAAGGGAGCGGAAAGGCTTCCGGCGATCATGAAGTTGTGGTCTATACCGAAACTCTTGCGCAGATTTATATGGAACAAGGTTATCCGGAGCAGGCAAAGCGCATTTATTCAAAACTAATTTTGGCATATCCGGAAAAAAATGCTTACTTTGCAGCCCTTATTGCGAAAATTGACAGTGAGATAATAAATCAGTAAAGATATGAACGTACTTTTTACAATTTTGACAGTACTTGTACTCGTTGCAAGCGTTCTCATAACTCTCATCGTTCTCCTTCAGAACGGAAAGGGTGGCGGACTTGCAAGCAACTTCGTGGCAGGCAACCAGACTTTCGGTGTCCGTCAGACAACTGACATCCTCGAGAAGATCACCTGGGGTCTTGTGGCATTCATCTTCGTCGTATCGATCGTGACCACATTCACTCTCAACAACGGAGTGAAGGAGATCGACTACACAGAGAAGATCGAGCTTGACGCGCCGGCTCCTGAGTTCCCTGCAGCAATCCCTTCAGCAGAGAACCCAGCCGAGGCACCTGCAGAGGTCGCTGAGTAAGACAGTACTTCGTCCTTACTGACAAATTGTCAGTAAAAGGAATTTGGAATATAATTTGACCAATAGCCGTTCGGTAACAACCGGACGGCTGATTGTGTATTATGCCGTCAGCAAAAAGATGGAGGAAAAGAATATGGCAGAAAACAAGTTTGAAAACCTCAGCAGGTTCGCTGTCAATCTCAACGAGAGGGCGGCGCAAGGTAAACTCGATCCTGTGATAGGCAGGGACGAGGAAATAAGAAGAGTGCTTCAGATCCTCAGCAGGAGGACCAAGAACAACCCTATATTGGTAGGAGAGCCGGGAGTCGGCAAAACCGCGATTTCGGAAGGTATCGCTCAGAAGATAGTTGACGGTGATGTGCCGGAGAACCTCAAGAGCCGCAAGATATATTCCCTTGACCTCGGAGCCTTGATCGCGGGAGCGAAATATCAGGGAGAATTCGAGGAAAGACTCAAGGGAGTCGTGAAGGAAGTGGTTGACAGCGAGGGAGAAGTGATACTTTTCATAGACGAGATACACACCTTGGTGGGAGCGGGACGCTCATCAGGTGCGATGGATGCATCCAATATCCTCAAGCCGGCTCTGGCACGAGGCGAACTCCGCACCATCGGTTCTACCACTCTCGATGAATACCAGAAATATTTTGAGGCTGACAAGGCCCTCGAAAGACGTTTCCAGATGGTGATGGTCGATGAGCCTTCGCCGGCGGCATCTATTTCCATCATGCGAGGCCTGAAGGAAAGGTATGAGAACCATCACAAGGTACGTATCGAAGATGACGCCCTTATCGCAGCGGTGGAACTCTCCCACAGATACATCACCAGCCGTTTTCTTCCCGACAAGGCCATAGACCTTGTAGATGAGGCTGCATCAAAACTTCGTCTGGAGATGAATTCCGTGCCTGAGCCTATTGCTGAACTCGACAGCAGGATCAGACAGCTTGAGATCGAGCGAGAAGCCATCAAGCGTGAGGGCGTAGGATTGAAACTCGACAAGATCAAGGCTGAACTGAAGGAACTCAATGCGGAGCGTGATAGTCTCCGCAGACGTTGGGATGAAGAAAAGGGAATTCTTTCGGAGCTTCAGCATGCCCGCCAGAAGATGGAGGATTATAAGATCGAAGCTCACAATGCCGAGAGAACCGGAGATTACGGCAAGGTAGCCGAAATCCGCTACGGCAAGATGGCTGAGATACAGAAGAAGATAGAAGAACTTACGGCACGTCAGGCTGCCGTGAAGGATCCGATAATCACCGAGGCTGTAACCCCTGAAGACATAGCCGAGGTTGTTGCAAAATGGACCGGTATTCCGGTGAAGAGGATGCTTGAGAGCGAAAGGGAAAAGCTCCTGAGGATGGAGGACGAACTTCACAAGAGGGTAGTGGGCCAGAATGCGGCCATAGAGGCGGTTGCAGATGCGGTACGCCGTTCCCGTGCCGGACTTCAGAACGAGAAGCGTCCGATCGGTTCGTTCCTTTTTATGGGTACAACCGGCGTGGGTAAGACCGAACTTGCCAAGGCTCTGGCAGAGTTCCTCTTCAATGATGAGAACATGATGACCCGTATCGACATGAGTGAATATCAGGAAAGGCATTCGGTAAGCCGTCTTGTGGGGGCGCCTCCGGGATATGTCGGTTATGACGAGGGAGGACAGCTGACAGAGGCTGTAAGACGCAAGCCTTATTCGGTAGTGCTGCTGGACGAGATTGAGAAGGCTCATCCCGATGTGTTCAATATTCTGCTTCAGGTGCTTGACGACGGCCGTCTGACCGACAACAAGGGACGTACGGTAGATTTCAAGAACACTATTCTCATCATGACCTCGAATGTGGGTGCCGACATCATCCAGACATTCATGGAGCATCTTCCTGTGGAGGGGGATGAACGTCGTAAAATGCTTTCGGACTGCCGCAGCGAGGTGCTTGAAGTCCTTAAGCGCACGGTCCGTCCCGAATTCCTCAACAGGATCGACGAGGTGATCATGTTCGAGCCTCTGTCCCAGACCGACATCCATGACATTCTCAGGATGCAGATGGCCGATCTTCAGGAAAAGCTGTCCGAGAACGGTGTGACGATAACCTTCACCAAAGAGTTTGAGGACTACATGAGTACAAAAGGCTATGAACCTGCCTACGGAGCCCGCCCGATCAAGCGTCTGATGCAGAAGGAACTGGTCAACATGCTTGCCAAGGCCATTCTCGACGGAAAGGTCAGCCGTGACTCCACAATAACGATCGATGTCAACGACGGCAGGATCGTCATTTCATGACAAATAAAGACGCGCCTGTAAGGATTCCTTACGGGCGCGTCTGATTTTCTGACGGGACAGTTTAGAGCGATGTCTCGAACTCCTTGAGGAAACGGAGGTCGTTCTCGAAATAGTTGCGGAGGTCGCGCACCTGCCATTTGAGCATGGCAATACGCTCCACGCCCATTCCGAAGGCGAAACCGCTGTATTTCCTGCTGTCGATGCCTGAAGCTTCGAGGACGTTAGGGTCAACCATTCCGCAACCCATGATCTCGAGCCAGCCTGTTCCCTTGCAGACGTTGCAGCCCTTGCCGCCGCAGATGTTGCAGCTTACGTCGATCTCTGCAGAAGGTTCTGTGAACGGGAAGTATGAAGGTCTCATACGGATCTGTGTCTGGGCACCGAACATCTCGCGGGCGAAAAGAAGGATGGCCTGCTTCATGTCCGCGAATGTCACGTTCTCGTCGATGTAGAGTCCCTCCACCTGGTGGAAGATGCAGTGAGCGCGGGCTGAGATGGCCTCGTTACGGAACACACGGCCCGGACAGACGATACGGATAGGGAGAGGCATCTTCTCCATGGCGCGTACCTGAACCGATGATGTGTGGGTACGCAGGAGGACAGGGTTGTCGCTCTCGCTGATGAAGAATGTGTCCTGCATTTCGCGGGCAGGATGTTCAGGCGGGAAGTTGAGTGCCTCGAACACATGCCAGTCGTCTTCAATCTCCGGACCTTCAGCCACATCGTAGCCGAACTTGCGGAATATGCTTACGATTTCTTCACGGGCTATCGATACCGGATGACGCGATCCGAGTGCTACAGGATCTCCGGGCATCGTATAGTCGAATGCAGCCGCCGATGACGCAGGAGCCTCAGCCGCAGCTTCCTTGAGTTCCTCTATCTTTGCTGCGGCCGTATTCTTGAGGATATTGAGTTTCTGGCCATATTCTCTCTTGAGTTCAGGTGCCACTGTCCTGAATTCCTCGAAGAGTGCCGTGATCGAGCCTTTCTTTCCGAGAAGACGGACGCGTGCCTCTTCTATTTCCTGCTCTGTCCTGCAAGACAGGGCGGCGATTTCCGCCATCAGGGATTCAATTCTTTCCTTCATATCTTGATTTCTTGTTTTCTATATCACTTTCTCCACCAAAATGTCGGTTTTCGTGGACAAACCCATGTCTGACTCCCACTTCTCCACCAAAATGTCGGTTTTCATGGACAAACCCATGTCTGATGCTTACTTTTCCACCAAAATGCCGGTTTCCGTGGACAAGTGTGCAAAGGTAATTAATTTTCTTCAAGCGGATAGCCGATGGCAATGACACAGTATGGACGCATGCCGTCCTTGAGTCCGAGAAGTCCGGTCACATAGTCCTCAGCCATGGCTCCGTCTGGCTCTGCCTTCAGGCGGGGACGTCCGTTGCAGTGTACCCAGCAGCTCACAAGGTCCATGGCAGTCACCGCTAGCTGGACGAATGTGGCCGAAATGGCGCAGTTATCAACCCAGAGGTCGGTCTTGGTCTCGTCTCCCATCACGACGATGGCCGCCTGAGCACCGCTCAAGAGTGCGGAACCATAGTCGCGCATCTGTGATAGTGCATCGAGGGTGTCTCTGTCCTCGATGATCATGAATGCGGAACTCTTGCTGTTGCGTGATGAAGGGGCTGTCTGTGCCACACGGACAATCGCATCCAGCACTTCCTTTTCTACCGGACGGTCAGAATATTTCCTGACACTGTGCCTTTTCTCTATTACTTCTAAAAAATCCATGATTGCTTATTTGTTGCTGCGTCGTTTTTCCCTTGCCTTCTGCGCTTTGCCTGCACCGCTCTTCAGATAAGCCTTCCATTGTTCGTCAGTGAAGATTTTACGGTAGGAAGCATCGATCTTGTCCCACCATTTGTCCTGAACATCCTGAAACAAGTCTGCATTGCTTATCTTGGCGGCTCTCATTTCATCAAATTCTGCCATCATGGCAGGGAAATCATGCTTGAGAGTCGAATCTACATAAAACACCTGCCAGTCATCCAGGTCGAGTATTCTCTGGAGTCTGTCAGCCTCTGCTTCAGCCTGTTCATAGAGGTCCGGGCCATCCGTCTTCTGCTGTGCAAAGGTCTCAAACCCGATGCACATGACTGAAAGAAGGGTAATTAATAAAGCCTTACGGCCGGTATTCGATTTCATATACGATAAAATTTTATTAGTTTTGCAAGATATAGCGTGACTGATGTGTCCACGCTCTGCAAAAACGTCACAAAAGTAGTTAATAATAATAAAAGTACAAAATGAACAGACTTTCAACAGCCATCACGATTTCATTAGCGGCGGCAGCTCTTTTCTTCAGCGCCGACAGCCGCGCCTGCACCAATGTACTCGTGACAAAGGGTGCCAGCACAGACGGATCCAATATGGTTTCATACGCAGCAGACTCGCACCAGCTCTATGGAGAACTCTATTACCAGAAGGCCGGAGTATGGGGCAAGGATGACATGCGCAAGATAAACGAATGGGACACAGGCAAATATCTCGGACTCATCCCTCAGGTTTCAAGGACATACCAGAGGGTCGGAAACATGAACGAACATCAGCTCATCATTGCGGAGACCACTTACGGAGGCCGTCCCGAGCTTGAAGATCCGGCAGGAATCATGGATTACGGTTCTCTGATCTATGTGGCTCTCGAAAGAGCAAAGACAGCGCGCGAGGCTATCGAGGTGATCGTTGACCTCGCCAACACATACGGCTACTATTCAAGCGGAGAATCTTTCTCTATCGCCGACACGGAGGAAGTATGGGTAATGGATCTCATCGGAAAGGGTCCGGACAACAAGGGAATAGTATGGGTAGCACGCAGGGTTCCTGACGGATATATCTGCGCTCATGCAAACCAGGCACGCATCAGCACCTTCCCGCTCGACGATCCTGAGAACTGCATGTATGCCCCTGACGTTATCACATTCGCACGCGAGAAGGGTTACTTCAGCGGAAAGGATGAGGAATTCAGCTTCTGCGACGCTTATGCACCGCTCGATTTCAGCGGAATGAGAGGTTGCGAGGCCCGTGCATGGGCTGCCTTCAACATCCTCTGCGACGGCAAGTTCACTTTCGTGGACGAGAACGGCAATGAGGTTACCGCTGACGCCTATGACTATATAGATTATGCGATGGGTTACGACAAGACTAAGAGATTCCCTCTCTTCGTGAAACCTTCACGCAAGATCAGCGTAAAGGATGTTGCTGACGTGATGCGTGACCATTATGAGGGCACTCCTATGGATATGACACAGGATATCGGAGCCGGCGGAAATGCACTTCCATACCGTTGGAGGCCTATGGGATTCGAGCATGACGGCAAGACATACGTAAACGAAAGGGCAATCGCTACCCAACAGACAGGATTCTGGTTCGTGGGACAGTCGCGCGGCTGGCTTCCTGATGAGATCGGAGGAGTGAACTGGTTCGGATGCGATGATGCCGCAACATCTTATCTCACACCGATCTATACTTCGACCAACGAGGTTCCGGAATGCTTCCGAGTAGGCAACGGCAACATGATCACCTATTCTCCTACATCCGCATTCTGGATGACAAACCGCGTTGCCAACGCATGCTACAAGGCATATAACATCATGTTCCCTACAGTAGATGCAGAGATCGATGCCTGGGAATATGCCATGATGGACGCCGTAGTCAAGGCTGACGAGGAGGCGCTTGCACTTTACAAAGCAGCAGACGAGAAGCCTCGCAAGCAGATTCGCCGCAATGACGAAGAAAGAAAGACAGCTGACCCATATATTGCTGTCCGTGAGTATCTTACACGATTCTCTGTTGATAATGCTCAGAAGATATTCGACAAGTGGGTCGCTCTCGAGCAGCTTCTTCTCGTGAAGTTCATCGATGGTAATGTCAAGGCTCAGAATCCGGACGGAAGTTTCGTGACAAACGAACACACAGACTGCATTCCTGCAAAGATCAGCCAGCCTGGCTATACCGACAAGTGGAAAGAGGCTGTGGCCAAGGATCATGGCGAAGTCATAGAGGAGAAATAATCCGCTGATGTCAAGAAGATCGACGATAATAAGCAACTGGCCGAAATACCTTCTTCAATGGGGAGGTATTTCGGTCATTGTCATATTCTTTTCCGGAGCGGTTCCAGAACTGAATCAGATGGTGGGCAGGTTCTCGGCAGATATTGTACCGGCAGCTGAAGTCGGTCCCATTGAAATTGCAAAAGGGTTGGGACTGGCTGCGGCAATTGTGCTGTTCAGCAAACTATTCTGTGCCTACCTATGCCCGTCCGGTGCGGTTCAGGATATTCTGATGAAGCTCCACAAACCTCTCAGAATAAAGACATTGAACATTCCGAACCGCTCGATTGCAGATCTGCTGCTGCGGGTCATCAAATATGCTCTGACCTTCCTGATCATCTATCTTATCCTGACGGGATTCAGAGGCAGACCTGCATTATGGATGACCATCACCGGGGTGAGTGTCATGGCAGTCGGAAGTTTCGTCGTTGACCGTTTCTGGTGCAGATACATCTGCCCGGTGGGAGCCATGATCAATTCCCTCAAGTTCTGGATGTGGATGATCATACCTGTCGCCTTATGCGCTGTGATGTATTATTTCGGAATAGACATTCCTTTTGAGATACCTCTCGGCGTTCTATGCCTGATGGCCTGGTTGCTTGAAATCATCGACGGCAAGCCGAAAATGCAGCTGCTTTATGTGATGAAGGATGAGATGGCATGCACGCATTGCCACACCTGCATGAAAAACTGTCCGTATCATATAGACATCAAGCCGTGCATCAACGGCAAGATCAGATCGACAGACTGTAACCTCTGCGGAGAATGTGTGGCATCCTGTCCTGCCGGTGCCCTCAACTTCGGAGTCCGCAGGATGAGCCGCAGGAAAATCTGGAAATTCGTTCCCGCACTGCTTGCTGTTGCACTTGTCATATTAGCACTCTGGCTCACAGGTGTAGTATCATAATCTCCTGGAGTTCAGACAA
Source organism: Bacteroidales bacterium (assembly GCA_017472115.1). Next base: position 23,726 of record JAFUQW010000100.1, read on the forward strand.
ACTCCTCCCCGCATCCTCAACCCTCTAAAGCGTACCCCTGGCACCTATCGTTTTGATTATCAGTGCGTTGACTGTAATTCGCTGCTGTCTTTCTGCTGCAGCGAATTTCTTGTAATGCGTTGTGGGGCAAGTGGTTGAGTGCCAGACGGGGATGCGGAGCGGTGGGAAGTTGCCGGAATCGGAGCAGCATCAACCGTCACCTGGCCGGCAAGTGTAGGGTCAACATCAGAAACAGGCACAATAGAATATGCTGTTTCTCATCCTACTACTTTTATTACATTAAATACTAATAACTACGATTGGTATTATACGAGATACATTTCAACAGACGACACCCGATGGACTACTTCCGAAAGCGAAAAGTCAATATATGATCCATGTCCTGCGGGTTGGCGAGTTCCGGATGGTGGTGCTGATGGAGTCTGGGTAAAGGCTCTGGGTTCCTCATCAGGTTATTTTGACACTGATGACGACACCGACAGAGGCATGAACTTCTCCGGATATTTCGGAACTGACCAGACTATCTGGTACCCGGCCGCGGGCGATCGCGACTTAGGCTACTGCTCTCTGTACAATGTCGGCAACTACGGCTACTACTGGTCGGCTACTCCGTATGGTTACGATGCCTACACCCTGTGCTTCTACAACAGTGGCTATGTCTATCCGTCGAACTGCTACAGCCGCGCACTCGGTTATTCAGTCCGCTGCATCCAATCAGCCGACTAAATCGCTTAGCCATATCGAATGAGAATTTTCAGAAAGACGCGCTCCTCAAAATTCAAGAAGAGCGCGTCTGATTTTATTTTGCAAGCAGTTTCTTCACAAGTGTAGAGATGAGGCGGCCTTCCGCGAGACCGGCGAGTCTTTTGGTCGCCACACCCATGACCTTGCCCATATCGGAAGGCTGTGTAGCACCGACTTCCGCGATTATCTTCACGAGTTCTGCCTCGACCTCTGCCTCGCTGAGTTGCTTAGGGAGATAGACCTCCATAGCCGCAGCCTCGGCCAGTTCGTTTTCCGCGAGTTCCGGACGGCCTGCGTCGTTATACTGCTGTGCGCTTTCCTTGCGCTGCTTTACGAGTTTCTGGATAATCTTCACAATCTCAGGATCGGTCACTTCGCCTGTGCCGCCTTCTGCTGTCTTAGCCAGCATTATTGCCGCCTTTATTGCTCTGACCGATGCGAGACGCACTGCGTCCTTTTCTTTCATGGCCGCAACCATGTCGGCCTGTATCTGTTTTTCCAATTCCATATTATTTATGATTATTCTGTTATGCTGAACGAAGTGACGCATCTTCAAGCCAGAGTCCTTCGCTGCTGCTAATGACGACAGTTTTAACGATATTTTTCAAATTCAGGCATTGCGATGTTGGCAATGAAGTCCTTGAACTTCTTGTCATCCTTAGGACATACCACCAGCACATCGTCAGTGTCTATGATCATGTAGTCTTCCAATCCTTTCACGGCTATAAGCCTCTTCTTTTCCGGAGACACCACCATCACTCCGCGCGATCCTTCCATCAGAGTCTTTTCTGCTGTGCATGCATTTCCGAGGCTGTCTTTGTCAGGAAGATAGCTGTAGAGCGACTCCCATGTACCGATGTCATGCCATCCGAACTTAGCAGGATATATCCATGCATTATCAGTCTTTTCCATGACACCGTAACCTACGGAAATGTTGAGGCAGTCGGTGTAGGCCCTTGCAATGAAATCAGGTTCTATCTTTGTTCCGAGCGCATTCTCCCATCCCTTGAAGAGTCCTGTCACTGCAGGCAGATGTGTCTCCATCTCCCTTCTTATGGTCTTGGCCCTCCAAAGGAAGATTCCCAGATTCCAGAGGAATTCACCGGTGCTGATGAATACCTTGGCAAGTTCCCTGTCCGGCTTCTCCGTGAATGTCTTGACAGGCATGGGTTCCGAGCCTTCCGCAGCCTGACGGCCACCCTGGATCTGGATGTAGCCGTAGTTGGTATCCGGTCTTGTCGGCACGACTCCGAGAGTCATCAGCACATCATTGTTGTCGATGTATTCGAAGGCATTGATCACTGTCTCTGTGAAGAGTACTTCATCATCGATCACATGGTCCGACGGTGTCACCACCATGCGTGCGTCCGGATCGCGTTTGAGAAGCGTGTAGGTCGCGTATGCCACGCAAGGTGCCGTGTTGCGGGCGTATGGTTCGAGAAGAAGGTTCCTCTCTTCGAGTTCCGGTATCTGTTCCTTTACGATGTCGCGGTACCTTTCTCCCGTCACCACGAGGATGTTCTCCTGAGGTACGATCTTGAGGAATCTCTCGTAGGTCGTGCGTATGAATGTCTTGCCTGTGTCGGCTACATCAAGAAACTGCTTTGGCCTGGCAGTCTTGCTCACCGGCCAGAATCTTGTACCGAGACCTCCGGCCAGGATCACGCAGTAGCAATTTTCTCTGTTCATCTCTATGAGGTTTTATGTCTGTTCTAAATATATATAGGTATATAAGCCTGCGGAATCCATTCCAAACGGATATCACCATCTGCAAATGTCACAGCCATCACATCGAAGAAGCATTCCGATGCTCCGAAAGACCGGTCGCATATGTTGTTGAGGTAACTCAGGGCCGCCTTTACGATACGTCGCTGTTTCTTGTATCCGACATTGTCCTGAGGTGGTGCCTGTATGCTTTCCTTGCGGGCCTTGACCTCTACAAAATGTATTCCGTCTGCATCGTGTGAGATTATGTCGATTTCAAGATGCCCGCTGTGCCAGTTGCGCTCTATGATGCTGTGTCCGTGTCTGCGAAGATAATCACAGGTCAGTTCTTCTCCGAGGCGTCCTAATTCGCGTCTGTGATTCTTTCCACCTTCCATGCTCCCTCCACCTTCTTCACGGTTGCCTTTCTTGTCTTGCTGTGTCCGTCAGCCTCAAGAGTATATAGGACAATCCTCTTGTCAGCTTCCTTCCTGACATCCTCTACCTCGATCACAGCTTTCTCGAGAATGGATGAAGCTATCGACATGACGGTGCTGTCTTCTGCGCTGAGCACATCCCATGCTTCCTTATAGCTCTGGAGATAGTCTTTCATGGTTACAGTGTCGCAGAGTTCCGAAGCCTTGCCGAAATCACCTGCAGTCACCGCACGGTTGAAAGCCTCCACCACTTCGGAAGGACCCATCTCTACGCTCTGACTGCCCTTGCAACCGTTTCCCACAAGGAGTGCGAAGGCAGCTGCCGCTCCGAGGGCGATGCCTCCGATGAATGTCTTTTTCAATATTGCTTTCATATTCAGAAACTGTTTAAATCTAAAATAAATTACTTGTTGAAACTGATAGTCCTTTATTCAAAATTGACGATCGTGACGCCCGTGCCTCCGAACTGGATGTGCTCGTCACGCACGCTCGACACTCCCGGAGTCGTGCGCAGATACTTCTGAATCTCGTCGCGTAGCACACCGGTTCCCTTTCCGTGGATGATCCTCACGCTCGGTACGCCCACCATGATCGCATCATCGACATAATGCATGACTTTCTCGATGGCATCGTTCAGTCTTTCGCCACGGAGGTCGATCTCAGTCTTGAAATTCAGTTTCCTTTCAGAAATAGAAGTGTCCATCTTCAGAGTCGATACAGGACGTGCGGTCTCCTTGACTGCGCTCTTGTACTCGTTGGATGTTATTCTCTCCACCTTATCCAGCGGCATCTTGCTGCTGATGTTGCCTATCATCACCACCACGGCCTTTGCCGACACCTTCGACACCTCTCCGACCATTCCGTTCTCCTTCACGCGCACCTTCTCGCCGACCTTCAGAGGAGCAGACCTGAATGCCTCTATCCTGGCCTGCTCGGCCTGTTGTTCAAGGAGTTCCTTCTGTGCATTCTCGTCTGCACGTTTTGCCTTGCGCTGCTGCTGGCGGGCCCTGCGGGCATCGATCTGCTGTATCTTGCGCTCGATATAGTCATCCTTGTCCTTCTGCTCCTGCTCTTTCCTGGCCGCCAGCAGGGACATGAAGTCCTGAAGTCCCTTGCGCGCCTCCTGGGTCTCCTCCTTTGCAGCCTGGGTCTCCTTGATGGTCCTGATGGTGTTCTCCACCTGCCTGTTCGCGCCCTTGATTATCTCTTCCGCTTCCTTCTTTGCCTCCTCAAGGATATTCTTCTTCATCTGCTTGATCTGCTGAAGCTCTTTCTGATACTTGTCAGTGATGTTCTCCAGAGTCTTGTCCGTATGCTTTATGCGCTCCAGTTTTTCGTCAAGCGCCTTGCGGTTGCGGGCGATCTTGCGCAGGTTACGCTCGATTCCCACAAATTCCTCTCCGGCACGTGATTCCGCATCCTTGATGATGCCTTCCGGCAGCCCCATCTTACGCGCAAGCTCGAATGCGAAGGAATTGCCCGGCAGTCCCATCTCCAGCTTGAACATAGGCGCTATATTCTTGACATCGAACATCATGGCACCGTTCAGAACCCCGGTTTCGCCTGACGAAGCATAGAGCTTGAGGTTGGTATAATGCGTCGTTATGACTCCGTATGCCCCGCGTCGATCGAGTTCGCTCAGGATGGCTTCCGCGATGGCACCTCCCGCAGCAGGCTCCGTACCCGAACCGAACTCATCGATCAGCACGAGAGTGCGGTCATCAGCCTTTGCCAGCATTTCCTTCATGTTCACAAGGAAGGAGCTGTATGTACTGAGGTCATTGTCGATCGACTGGTCGTCTCCTATGTCAACCATGATCCTGTCGAACACCAGCATCTCAGAAGTCTCCGAAGTAGGGATGAGCATGCCCCACTGGAACATATACTGTAGCAGTCCCACGGTCTTGAGACACACCGATTTGCCGCCGGCGTTAGGCCCCGATATGAGCAGGATATGCTTCTGAGAGGTAAGCGTAGCTGTCAGAGGAATAATCTCCTTCTTCTCCTTGCGGAGAGTCCTTTCCAGCAGAGGATGACGCGCTTTGCGGATATTCATCTCGCCGTTGTCGGAAATCACAGGCATGCCGGCGATGAAATCCAGCGCCACCTGTGCCTTCGCCATAAGGAAATCTATCTCGCCGAGATAACGTGCGGCATCGAGCAGATCCGGAATATAAGGACGGAGGAAGTCGGTGAATTCTAGCAGGATGCGCAGAATCTCCCTCTGCTCCGAGAACTTGAGTTCCTTGATCTGGTTGTCGAGCTCCACGACTTCCGCAGGCTCGATGAATGCGGTCTTTCCTGTCGCAGACTCGTCATAGATGAATCCTGCAATCCTCTTCTTGTTGGCAGCGCTCACCGGAATGAGCATCTTGCCGTCGCGCACCGACACACCCGCATCGCTGTCAACGATACCTTCTTCCTGTGCCTTCTTGAGAATGGCGCTCATCCTGCGCGAAATCGCTCCTTCCTTCTCACGGAGTGCTTTTCTTATATTATAAAGTTCGTCTGAAGCTGTATCCTTGACATCACCGTAGCGGTCGAGTATCGAATCTATCCTTCGCTGCACTTCCGGGAAACCCATTATCGGTGCGCTCATCCTCTTCAGGTTCGGATAGACACCCTCCTTGACGCTCTCGAAGAACGAAGTCACCTTGCGCAGAGTCTCGAGCATGGTCTTGAGCTTGCGCATGGAGAGAAGGTCTATAGCCGCCGAATTCCTCTCAAGCGGCTTCAGAAAATCGATGCAGTCTATGAATCCTCCCGACGGGAAGCTGTCCTCAAACATCATGATCAGCCTCATCTCGTCAGTCAGCAGCAGTCTCTTGCGGATCTGCCCTGCATTGGTGCAGAATGTCTCGGTCGCCGTCCTCTCGGCTGCGTATGCCGTAGAACACCTGTCCGAAATGATGCTCCTGACGCGATCAAATCCGATTTTCTGCTCCAAACGATGGTCTATATGTATTCTTTTATCTTCCAAAACTTTTCAGTCATATTATCTTAACCTGCAAAATTACCAAGATTATTCGATATATAGACCCACCTCGCTAATATTTCTCACATTTCTTCTCCACCTCACTCATAGTCCACCTCACCACCAGCCCAACTCGCCTTCACTTCGCCTTCCTCTCCGTCATTGTCGGCTCGCCCGGCTATCCCTCCGTACTTTCCTCCACGAAACAGCTCTCTCTCATGGATTAATCTTAACTCAACCCCGCTTTCTCCACCAAAACTCCCCTTCCGATTCAGACATCCTCCTCCGTGAGGCAACACATCCGGCAAATACACCGGCCGGATGTTCAAAGCAGGTTGAGCGAGCTACGCGAAAGGGCTCGCTCTACTTGCTTTGTGCCCCTCTCACGTCCCTGCCGCACTTTTCTCCATGAAAGCACCCCTCTCAGTGGACAAACCCTTCATCACGAAACCCCATTTCTCCACCAAAATGGCTCTTCTGGTGGACAAACCCATCATGATGTGCTGTTTATCCATGAAATCGAGCCTTCCTGTGGAGAAAGCAGGCATCGCTCCCACCTTATCCACCCAAATGGTCCTTTCAGTGGAGAAACCGATATTATTTAGGAAACAATTCTTCGATTACAGAAAGGTCAAGCTTCAGAATGCGTCTGATCTGCTGGTTGGTAGCATTATAATTGAAATGCAGATGTCTTGCAGTCTCTATTCTTTGTTCCGGATTGAGGAGAGAGACTTTGCTGACACCATATTCCTTGCTTATATGCGATGTAGTGGCAGAAAACAATTCATCATCAGTAAGAAAAACAGAGTCTTTCAGACGTGCAGCAATCTGACTGAACGCTTCAGCATTCCTTGTAAGTGCATTGAAGTAGCTTCGAGGATCACGAAACATGCTTTCGCCTAAACCAATCTCACAGAACGACGGAATGTATGCACGCGTGCCTGATAACTTCAAACTTGCGAATATCTCAATCTCTCTTGTATGAAGCAGCTCTCTCTGAACGTTGATTTTCATCCTGCTCAAAGGAACAGGTTCCAGATCTTTAAGCCAGGCATTGAAAAACGCACATCCTCCTCCCCAAGGATAAGAATCGGGGGTATAAGCATCATTGGCAACGTAAGCATTACGGTTGACATATATTATTTCATTTCTCAACGCCTGCAATGTTTCTATCGGATGGATATCTGCGCAGAATCTATTCCAGTTCAGAAGATTGCCTTTTCGTGTGATGACCCTTTTAAGCCTGACTGCAAGCACTTCAAAGAATTCCAGACATTTTTCCTTATGACCTGACATTATCAGGTGCAGATGATTTGACATCAGTTCAAAGGTTATGAGCCTGCAACCCGTGACAATACAGGTTACAGATGCCAGCATCCACATTCCTAAATTGAAATCATCATCAGAACAGAAAATGTTCTGCATCTTTGTCCCGTCAGTATAAACGTGCCAATATGGCCCATTGAGCATGAACTCATTCTCACAGATTCTCTCCTTCTCTGAAAAATTCAGAGCACTGATCTCCTTCTTCATAATTACTTCCCACTTTCCTTTACCCGGTTGTCTCTTTCCCAGTCTTTTCCTAACTCATGTTAACCGAGAGGATCTCATTCCTCTTCTTTGCAACAGTCGTGTCATTGTCATCTGTACTGCTGCGTTTCAAATATAGGACTTTTAGCAGCAAACTTTTCCGAATCTTTCATAAAAATTCATCATTTCCACCAAAACCACCCTTTTTGTGGACAAACCCATCATCGGCCACTGTTTCTCCACCCAAATGGCCCTTCTGATGGAGAAAGCAAGTATTAGCCTCAACTTTTCCATGAAAAGCCCCGTTTCGGTGGATAACTCACGTCTGAATCTCCATTCCTCCATGAAAGCACCCCTTCCGATGGACAAACCAGGCATTAGCCTCAACTTTTCCATGATTGCAAATGTGTAAAAAAAGAAAAAACATAAAAAAAGAGAAAAATCTGCAGGATCTCACCTTATTTTCGTCACATTTATTTGGCAGTCATATCATATAAGCAGAACTTTGAACGAAAATACTATGTGATGAATTTAAATAATAACGCAGAAGTACAGAGTCATTGGCTGGATGGCAAGATTTATACGATCAGGGGTAAGAAAGTCATGATAGATCGGGATCTTGCAGCACTTTATGGTGTTGAGACAAAACGCCTGAATGAACAGGTACGCAGAAATATTATGCGCTTTCCGGATGATTTCATGTTTCAATTGTCAAAGGAAGAGTGTTTAAGGTCGCAAATTGCGACCTTAAACACGACTCAAGGTCAACATTTGAAATATCTGCCATATGCCTTTACTGAAAACGGCATTGCGATGTTAAGTAGTGTCCTCAGGTCTGAAACGGCTATAGAGGTGAATATCAGAATAATGAGGACATTCGTAGCTATGAGAACATCTTTGTCGAGGATGGAAAGAATATCTTTTGACATTGAAGACATCAGGCATCGCATCACAGATCTAAACAATTATGTCGAAACTATCCTGAGTGACCAGAACGACATCAACGAGGACACAGCTCGACAATTACAGCGGATTCAGGAATCTTTAGCTGACCTGCATGCACGGAACGCGGAGGTTGAAGAATTTGATAAGCGGAAAAAGATAGGTTTCAAGTGATATCCTGCTATTAATCCATTGCGTCGCCCAGCAGGAGCTTGAGCTCGTTGATGTTCTGGATAGGTGTGACCTGACCTTCCTTGACGAAGGATATGCGGCCGGTCTCTTCGGACACTACGATCACGTCGGCGTCGGTCTCTTCCGTGATTCCGATGGCGGCCTTGTGTCGCATGCCGTAGTTGGCAGGGATGTCTGTCCTTTCGGTGATCGGGAGGGTGCAGCGGGCAGCCACTATCCTGTTGCCGGCAATCACCATTGCACCGTCATGAAGAGGTGAGTTCTTGAAGAAGAGATTCATGATCAGTCTGCGGTGGATTCCTGCATCTATCCTGTCTCCGGTGCTGATGATTTCATCAAGAGGAGTGTCATGTGCGATCACGATAAGCGCTCCGGTCTTGTCCTCCGACATTCTGCGGCAGGCCTCTGTGAGGTCGTTCACGGCCTCGCTTCCGATGGCGTTTGCAGTCTTTCTTCCTAGGATCCTGTCCATGATGGCACGTCCCTGTGCGCTGTTCATGTATCTGTTGCCGAGCCTGATGAGGAATTTCCTGATCTCCGGCTGGAAGATGATGATCAGGGCTATGACTCCCACATCCAGCACCATGTCCATGATGGCCGTCATCAGCCTCATGTTGAATGCCTCCACCACGATCCTGATGATGTAGAGCGACACGATGGCCACGAATATGCTCATCGCCGACGAACCTTTGATCCATCTGAACATGAAGAAGATGATCAGTCCCAGAAGGATGATGTCGAGAATGTCCGCGAGGGACAGCTGAAGGAAGCCGAAAAGCGCCAGAATCATAGACCTTATTATTATATCCACGCAAACCTTAGATTTGCAGCGTAGTTTTCTGCATCAAGGTTTGTTGTGGCAAATATACAATTTTTATTTTAGGGAATATATAAATGTCTGTATCTGTAAAAGGCAAAAATAAGCCCGGTTTTACCTTTAGAGTGGTATTTTCTGTTTGAAAAGCGTGTTTTGAGCCTTTGAAAGGTAAAATCCGGCAGATTTTTTCCTCTCGAACATCTGTACTGCATGAGTATTCCGGCATGCAGGTGCATTTTCGCTTGCAATCCCCGAAGATCCCTCCCCCTCAAAAAGTTAGGTAACGATATAAATGATTACACTAACTGTCATTCTGAGCCTTCAGCCCTGAGCGGAGCCGAAGGGGCAGCGAAGAATCTTTATTGTAAAGATGCTTCACTTCGTTCAGCATGACAGTGAATGGATGATTTCTGAAGTGCA
>JAFUQW010000101.1 GCA_017472115.1 Bacteroidales bacterium
TCATTGATTTGAGACATGAACTGAGATTTCAGAAACTATACCAAAGATGAAATGGGATTTGAACTGTTTCAATTGTCGCTTAACGATGCAACAATCTCTCTGTATTTCCTTGAAACAGGAACAGAAGTGCCATCCGCAAGTATGAGCGAATCAGATAAAGTATCCTGTATCGATTCTTTTCTGACAACAAAGGACCTGTGGACTCTTATGAAATCTTCTCCTAGAAGGTTTTCCCATTGGGTGATGCCTGTCTTGTTTCTGAATTTGCGGTCATCTGTTGCACACACCCATACTTCTGTATCCCGGGATTCGACATACAGGATCTCCGATGCATTCAGGGAGACTTTCTTATAGTCTGAAGTAAAAACTACAGGTGTCGGGGCATCAGAAACTGCATTTTTAAGATATCTTGAGAAGAGATAGTCACCGCCGGTAACGAAAGCCATCGCTATCGCAATGAAAGCCGGATTGATCAGCATGGACGGAACATTTGCATGGCCATTATTGATCTCAGACAATCCCAGTACTGCAATATGGGAACAGAAGAGTAAAAGCAGTTCAGTAACCATAACTGCGGCAGAAATGAAGAAAATATCAGCCAGTCCTTTTCTGAAATTGCAGAAAGATACCTTCGGCAATACGAACTTCATGACGATGCACCCAGGAACAAGCATAATGCTGATTAAAAAAGCATCAGCGAACTTATATTTCAGACTGACTAGTACGGCAGAAATGAGCAGTACAGCTATGATCCAATACAGGACAGTTATGAGAATACGCTTGTTCATCTTAGGATTATCTACGAACAAAAGTAGTAATAAAAACTCAATTCTACGACACCACAAAACAGGTCAGGGGGATTTGACATGAGGTGAAACGGATTTGAATTGGGATATTTTATACAAGTCCGATAACTTTGCATTCAGGAATTCCTGCTGAAGTTAAACCCTTAAAAAAATCAATGAAATGGAAACAAAGAAATCATCGACACGATTGCGACTCAGGCAGCACAGCAGACTCCATACTGGGCAGACTATAATGTTGCTGACTACTTTCTTAATGGCGGCATCGGCCCGATGTGTGTCATAACCTTATTCCTTATAGGAGTACTGGTTTCAGCGTGGAAAGCACCTGCATGGGTCAGAGACTTCGGTTTCGGTGCAGTAATAGCTTCTCTTTGCTGGGTAGTCTTCGACCTCTGCCAGATGTTTCAGGCCATGGAATGGTACGGAGCATACTCAACCAACATTCTTGGAGGAGGATTATGGAGAATGCTCACTCCCCTTGTCTACGCAATGTTAATATATCTTATATCGATACTTATCAGCACATTCCAGAAACCTCGAATCTGACGAATTAAGCATAAACACCTTTCCGGTCAGAAGGCGTGAGGCTTCTGACCGGAGTTTTATTGATTATTGTGTACTTTTCCTGAATTATAGTTAATTTTGCAAAGGCACTTGAACATTGTGGAAGAATGATGGAGAATAAAGTTATCATATACACCGCTAACGACGGCAAGACCAAGATTGATGTAAAGCTTGAGGAGGAGACTTTATGGCTTACACAGGCCCAGATGTGCGAACTGTATCAGACGAGCAAATCGAATGTGAGTGAGCATATCAAGCATATCTTTGAGGAGGGGGAATTGAATGAGGCAGCAGTTGTTCGGAAATTCCGAACAACTGCTGCCGATGGCAAGGAATATCTTGTTTCACACTACAATCTGGATATGATAATTGCCCTTGGTTATCGTGTCCGTTCCATTATTGCTACAAGATTCCGTCAGTGGGCTACAGAACGTCTGAAGGAATATATTGTGAAAGGATTTACTCTTGACGACGAGCGTTTGAAGAAGTTGGGCGGTGGAAGTTATTGGAAAGAGTTATTAGAGCGTATAAGAGATATTCGCGCCAGTGAAAAGGTGCTTTATCGTCAGATACTGGAAATATACGCAACGAGTATCGATTACGATCCACGAGCACAAGTGTCGCTAGAGTTTTTCAAGAAAGTGCAGAATAAAATCCATTATGCCATTCACGGACATACCGCTGCCGAACTGATTGTGGAGCGTGCTGATGCGGAAAAGGATTTTATGGGACTGCTGACGTTCAAGGGGAATCATCCGACATTGATAGAGGCGAAAACCGCCAAGAACTATCTTAACGAAAAAGAGCTCCGCGCAATGGGACAACTTGTATCCGGATATTTGGATTTTGCGGAGCGTCAGGCAGAGCGTGAACAAGTGATGACAATGAACGACTGGGCAGCATACCTTGACAGAATCTTAACGATGTCCGGAGAACAGTTGCTGCAAGGCTCA
>JAFUQW010000102.1 GCA_017472115.1 Bacteroidales bacterium
GACAATGGGCTTTGTGATGGCTTCCAAGGGCTATCCGGGCAGCTATGACAAAGGATATGAAATCGACCTTTCATCTGTCATTTCGAGCGAAGTCGAGAAATCCCCTGTCAGAATCTACCACATGGGCACATCCCTCAAGGACGGCCGCTACTACACATCAGGTGGCCGTGTCCTCATGGTCGTAGGCTTCGGTGCAGACCTGCAGGAGGCGCATGACAAGGCGCTTGCCGCTGTGGAATCAATTGAGTGTGAAAATCTGTTTTATCGTAGGGACATAGGTTGGAGAGTCCTTTGATCCGACTTTCTTTTCGAAAGTCCCGGTCCGGGCGGGCGTCTGATGACGCCTTATTAATAGTTTCTTATGTATGGCAAAAGTAATTTCAGGTAAGGATCTTTCGGCAAGGCTGAAGGATGAAATGAAGGCTCAGGTGGCTCAGTTCCCTGAGAAATATGGTCGCGTGCCTCATCTCGTCGTGATTCTCGTGGGTGAGGATCCGGGAAGTGTGTCCTATGTCACAGGCAAGGCCAAGGCATCGGAATATGTGGGAATAAAGAATACAACTATACGCAAGCCGGACACGATCAGTGAGGCTGAGCTTCTCGGACTCATTGAAGAACTCAATGCGGATGACAGCGTTGACGGAATCCTCGTACAGCTTCCTCTTCCGAAGCATATCAGTGAGGACAAGGTGATCGCAACCATCGCAAAGGAAAAGGATGTCGATGGATTCCATCCTCTCAACGTGGCTGCACTCTGGCAGAAACAGGACTGCACTCTTCCATGCACTCCTAAGGGCATCATCAAGATGCTCAAGGTGGCCGGAGTCGAGATCAAGGGCAAGCGAGCTGTCGTGATAGGCCGCAGCAACATCGTCGGACTGCCTGTAGCCAAGCTTCTTCTTGACGAAAACGCTACGGTGACCATTGCTCACAGCCGCACAGTCGATCTGCCTTCCGTTACTCGTGATGCAGAGATTCTTGTGGTGGCTATCGGTCGTCCGAAATTCGTTACTGCCGATATGGTGTCAGAAGGTACCGTTGTGATTGACGTCGGAGTGAACCGCGATCCCGAGACCGGCAAGCTCTGCGGCGATGTCGATTATGCTGCTGTCGAGCCTAAGGCTTCGGTGATCACTCTGGTTCCGGGAGGTGTGGGACCTATGACCATCACCTGCCTGATGGAAAATACCATTGAATGTTTCTGCAGGAAACATTCAATGGTATAGGGTCAACCCCCGGTCGGCATTGCCGACAGCCCCGAGGGGCATGCCGCCTTTGCAGATGGCAAAGTCGGGCGTCCCCGCTGCTACGATGTTCTGCGAACATCTAGCTGACGCGGATGCCGCGGCGCTGAAGCGCCTTCCTTTTAACGGTGGGGCGTGCCGCGTAATGAATTTAATACCAGTGATTTAAGTTATCAAGGGGTACCTGAATCAGGCACCCCTTGATAACTTAAATTGTTGATAGTCACAGAGATGCTGGGCACGGGTGACTGTAGCGGATGTGGGCGAAAATGACCTTAGAGCACATTTGTATCGGATTCATCGTAGCCTCCTCCAAGGGCGTGGTAGAGATTCACGATGCTCTGTATCTCGTCGAAACGGTCAGACACTTCGGCAAGTTCTGCATTCAGGAGGTTCTTCTGAGCTGACAGGACTTCGAGATAGTTGGAACTTCCGTGCTTCATCAGGAGCTGGGTGTTCCATACGGCTGCCTGCAGATTGAGAATCTGCTTCTTGTCTAATTCCACTCTCTTCTGTGCTGTCTGCCAGAGTGTGATCGCATTATTTACTTCCACGCCTGCATCGAGAAGGCTCTGACGGAAATTCCATGCGGCTATCTCCTGCTGTACCTGGGCGGATTTCAGCCGTGCCTTGTTGGAACCTCGTCCGAATACAGGCTGTGCAAGAGAGCCTATCAGATTGGAAATAAGACTCCCCGGATCGAGAGTTATGTTACCGTTACCTGTGGTCCATCCGAGTGCTCCGTTGAGTGTAAGGTCAGGATAGAAGGCGGCACGCGCTGCATTTGTATTGTAGAAAGCCTGTTCGAGAGCGAGTTCGGCCTGACGGACATCCGGTCTCCTGCTCAGAAGCTGGACAGGAACGCCTGCCGAGAGTTCTTCCGGGAATTCCTGAAGGTCGAGGCTGCTTCTCTCTATCGGCATCGGTACTATGCTTACCAATGAGCAGAATGAATTCTCCACGGAGAGTATCTCCTTTTCCAAGGTAAGTACAGAGGCTTCCACGTTCAGCCTGTTGGCCTTGGCCTGAAGGACAGCCGCCTCATTGGTCTTGCCGGCCCTCTTCAGTGCTTCGAGAGTACGTATGTTTTCTTCCCAGGTGTTCAGGGTCCTCTTGCTTATTGCAAGCTGCTCGTCAAGCATGAGAAGAGTGAAATAGCTGTTTGCTATGGTTGCAACCAGCTTGGTCTGAACGGCATGCTCGTACGCCTTGCTCTGTTCCAATGCGGCAAGAGCCTTTTTCTTTGTGTTGCGAAGTCCGCCGAATATATCAGCCTCCCAGCTTGCATCCAGTCGTGCCGTGAAGCTGCCGGGCAGTCCGCCCTGCATGTTGAACTGACCTCCCGGAAGAAGTGCCCATCGGGCTGCAAGAAGTGCCGCTTCCGCTTCCTGTACCTTCAGACGGGCGATGTTGAGGTCATGATTGAACTCCAGACCGCTCTTTATCCAGTCCTGAAGGATAGGGTCAGTAAACATCCTGTCCCATGAGATGGAAGCTGTCGAGACAGAATCCGCAGTGACTTCCATTCTCCTGTAGAGACTGTCAACGAACCATAGCTCGGGACGTTCGTATTTCCTGTATATTCCGCAGCTGCTCAGCGACAGGATGGCGGCAAGTATCAGTATATGTCTTTTCATTGTCTTTCTTTTTTAGGCATTACCTTCTCCTCGATATGCTGGAAGATTATGAAGAGAGGAGGGACGATTACAAGCAGTGCGATAGTACCGATAAGCATTCCTCCGACGGTTCCTACTCCGATCGAGATGTTTCCGTTTGCACCCACTCCGCTTGCGAACATGAGCGGGAGCATGCCGAATATCATGGTGAGCGATGTCATCAGGATAGGCCTGAGTCTTGCCTTTGCGGCTGACATCGCGGCCTGGGATATGGACATTCCTTCCGCTCTCTTCTGTGATGCGAATTCGGTGAGAAGGATTGCGGTCTTGGCAAGAAGTCCGATGAGCATGAGCAGTCCGATCTGGAGATAGATGTTGTTTTCCAGTCCGAACATCCTTGCGAAGAGGAAGCTTCCTGCAAGTCCGAAAGGAATTGAAAGGATTATGACCACAGGAATGAATATGCTCTCATACAATGCGCAGAGTATCAGATAGATGAATACTACGCAGATGGCGAATATCACAGCCACGGAATTTCCTGTCGAGGCTTCCTCTCGCGACATTCCTCCGAATTCGTAGCCATAACCTGCAGGCAGTACCTTGGCTGCTGTCTCGCGGACGGCTTTGATGGCCTGGCCGGAACTGTAACCTTCGGCTGCATTGCCGTTTACCGAAATGGCCGTGAACAGATTGAATCTCGAAATGGACTGAGGACCATAGATCCTTGTCAGCTTGAGATACTGGTTGATCGGAGACATTTCTCCTGACGAAGTGCGTACGAACATATTCTGCAGCGACTCCGTGTCAAGTCTGAATTCCGGCGCTGCCTGAAGCATCACTCTGTAGAGCTTTGAGAATCTGTTCATGTTCGATGCATAGCTTCCTCCCACGTAGCCTGAAAGAACGTTCAGCACCGCACTTGGTGAAATGCCGTTCCTCTTGCACTGAACGGCGTCAACCTCTACGAGATACATCGGATATTTCGTCTCGAAGGCGGTCTTTACCCTTGTCACTTCAGGACGTCTGCTCAGCTCGATGATGAAATCGTTGGCCACCTGTTCGAGATCTTCAAGCTTTCCTCCTTTCTGGTCCTGGATATAGACCTCGAATCCGTTGCTTGATCCGTATCCCGGGATCATGCCTCGTGTATAGACCATGATGTCCGCAGAGGTTATGTCATCTGTGCGGGCATATATCTCTTCCATCACGGAATCGATGTCATCGCCCTTTCCGGTTCGCTCATCCCAGTCATGAAGCCTTATGACGAAGTTTCCTGTCGAAGAGCCCTGGCCGAACATCGACGCCCAGCCGGTAGTCCTCGAATAAGCCTTTATCTGAGGTATGGTGCTTATCCTTCGGTCGATCTCGGCCAGCACCTTGTCAGTCTCGGCTATGTTGGTTCCGGCCGGAGTGCGGACATCCACATTGATGGATCCCATGTCTTCCTTCGGAACAAGTCCGGTCTTGGTGGTATTCATCAGATATACCAGACCTCCGCAGGCTATGACAAGCAGGATGAATGTCAGCCAGCGTCTCTTGAACATGAAGAGCGCGATGTGCTTGTATTTGTTCACCAAGGCTCCGAATACCGTGTCGAATACCATGCGGAATCTTGTGGTGAATCCCGGTTTCTCTCCCGGACGGACTTCTTCGTGAGGAACCATGATCAAGGCGCAGAGGGCAGGGGAGAGTGTCAGCGAATTGACAAGGGATATTCCGACTGCCACGGCCATGGTAAGACCGAACTGAGTGTAAAATGTACCGGTAGTGCCTCCCATGAAGCTCACCGGAATGAATACGGCCATGAAAACGAATGTGGTCGCCACAAGTGCGCTTGTTATTCCTCCCATGGCATCGACAGTGGCCTTGTAGGATGATCTGTAGCCTATGTCGAACTTTGCCTGCACGGCCTCGACCACCACGATGGAGTCATCCACTACCGTTCCGATTACAAGGACGAGGGCGAAGAGGGTGATCATGTTGAGGCTGAAACCGGCAACCATCATGAAGGCGAATGTTCCCACAAGAGAAACGATGATGGAAATGGTAGGAATCACAGTTGACCTGAGGCTCTGCAGAAAGACGAAAACGACAAGTATAACGAGCAGGATAGCCTCGAAAAGGGTCTTGATTACATTCCTGATCGACGCATCAAGGAAGTCCTTCGTACTCATCAGATCGACGATCTCCAGTCCTTTCGGGAGGTCAGCCCTGATCTTCTCTATCTCGGCATCGACAGCCGTTATGATCTCATTGGCGTTGGAGCCGGATGTCTGGGAAATGCTTATGGTCGTTCCCGGATGACCGTTCACCTTGCCGATGTAGTCGTAACTCCTTTCTCCGAGTTCGATGCTCGCCACATCCTTGAGTCTCAGCACTGTACCGTCGCTTTCGGCTCGTATGACCATGTTTTCGTAATCGGTTACGTCTTCATATCTACCCCTGTATTTCAGCACATACCTGAATGTGTTTTCTGATTCGGCGCCAAGGGTTCCGGTAGGGGCTTCAAGATTCTGCTCAGACAGAACGGTCGAGATGTCTGACGGCATCAGGCTGTATTTGGCCATCTTTCCCGGATCGAGCCAGATACGCAGAGAGTAGTCGCCTCCCCGCACGTCAACCTCCCCGACTCCCGCAATACGTGAGAGACGCGGCTCGATGTTGATCTTCAGGTAATTGACGATGAATTTTCTGTCGAATGAATTGTCCGGACTATATACCGCAAGGCTTTTGATTCGGCTGGTCTGACGCTTTCTCACATTCACTCCGCTTCTGGTCACTTCGGCCGGCAGCAGGCTCTGTGCGGATGCGATCCTGTTCTGCACATTGACCATTGCCATGTCTCCGTCCGTTCCCTGACGGAAATATATGGTGATGCTGGCTGATCCGCTGTTGGTGGCGGATGAAACCATGTACATCATGTCCTCGACTCCGTTGATCGCCTCTTCCAGAGGTACGAGTACACTTCTCTGCACTGTCTCTGCATTTGCTCCGGCATAGGCCGCGGATACGCTTACGGTAGGCGGCGCAATTTCAGGAAACTGCTCCACAGGAAGCTGCGACAGGCCGATGAGACCCAACAAGAGTATAATCACGGAAACAACGCCCGCAAGAATCGGACGGTCGATAAATGTCTTTACATTCATTATTCTCCGTCCTCCATGCTTTTGACAGAGTTCATGCTCTTTATGACAGTTCCCTCCTTGATGAGACCGGCTCCTTTGGCGACAATCACATCACCCACCTGAAGGCCGTCCGTGACGATATACTCCTTGCCGTTGTTGCGCGGATCCACGTGGATTTCTGTAGCTGATGCCTTTTCGTCTATCACCTTATATACGAATATGCGGTCCTGAAGCTCGTATGTGGCGGCCTGAGGGATGACGATGCAGTCCTTGAATTCCGAAGGAATGATGATGGTGCCGCTGCCTCCGTTTCGAAGGAGGTGGTTGCGGTTGCTGAACACAGCCCTGATGCTGACTGCTCCCGTGCTTTCGCTGATTGTACCGCTTATCGCGTTGATCTTGCCGGTATGTTCATATATGTCGCCGTTGCTCATCACAAGCTCCACTTCCGGCATATGCCTGATGGCATTGTCGAGGGATCCGTACTGCTGCACCATATCGAGCATCTGGTTCTCGGCCATCGAGAAATATGCATAGACGCGGCTGTCATCGGAAACCGTAACCAACGGCTGGGTTATGCTGCTGCTCACAAGAGCTCCCACACGGTACGGAATCATCGAAGCGACTCCGTTCACCGGAGAGCGTACTTCTGTGTAGGACAGGTTGTTGCTTGCGTTAACTTCCTCGGCCTTGCACAGCGCCAGACGGGCCTGAGCCTCGGTGAGATCGTTCTGAGCGGTCATCAGGTCGAACTCTGACACTACGTCCTGATTGTACAGGTCTCTGTTGCTTTTCAGGATGAGTTCCGCTGTCGAAAGGGCCGCCTCCGCGCTCTTTACATTTGCCACGGCTATTTCGTATGCGGCCTTGTACGGCGTCTGGTCGATGACAAAAAGCACCTGTCCCTTCCTTACATTCTCACCTTCTTCTATAAGGATGTCTGTGATCATTCCGCTCACCTGAGGTCGGATCTCCACTGTCTGCACTCCGCTTATCGCAGCGGAATAGCCGGTGGTCAGCGTGCGGTCGGAAAGTGAAATTTCAAGAGTCTCGTATAAAGAATCTTCCTTTGGAGCGGTCTTTGTTCCTTCGTTGCATGAGAGAAGGAAAAGCCCGCAGATTGTCATCACGATCAGTGTGCTTTGTCTCATTTCTGTCTTGTGGGGCTATGAAATTATACTTTTCTTAAGTTTCGCACATGCGAAAGTCAAGTGCTTTTGATAAAGAATTGCAAAGATACCTCAAACCAATCAGAAAAAACACTAAATTTGTCTAATTAATGGTAGAAAATATGTCTAAAAGGAAAAAATCGCGCGGTAAAGGCGGCATAAGAGGAAATGGCGGGAAGAAGGTTTTCCCACAGGTGACAGGAAAGGTTCAGATGACCCGTGAAGGGTTTGCATTCGTCATAACGGAGGGTGAAGAAGATGATGTGTTCGTAAAGGCGTCCAAGACACGTGGCGCACTCAACGGAGACATCGTCCGTGTGGCAGTGACCCGCGAAAAGACCGAGCGTACCCGTCGGGAAGGTGAAGTGATAGAGATTGTGGAGCGTTCCCGCAAGCCGTTCATAGGTGTGCTTCATATTGTCGGGAATCAGGCCTGGGTGCTTATGCAGAGCCGTTTCATGCCTTACGACATATCGATTCCTTTTGCGGAGGCGGATGAAAAACGCTATCGTCGTCATAAGGTGAAGGGGCGGTCGCTTGCAGAGCCTAAGGACGAAACAGGCTGGCTCAAGCCTCTCGGAGACGACCTTTACAGCATACACGGAGTCTATGAACTTGATTCGGAAGGTACAGGCCGTCAGGAACTCAGGGCCCGTTCGGGAATGAAGGTGGCGGCATTGGTTGACAGCTGGGAAAGGCACGAGGCGACTCCGACAGGACATATCGTCGATGTGCTCGGCGAGCCCGGAGAGAACGACACCGAGATGCATGCCATACTTGCAGAATACGCTCTTCCATACCGCTTCGAACCTGAGGTCGCTAATGCAGCGGATCAGATTTCCGAGGAGATTACGGCTGCAGACCTTGCGGGAAGGCAGGATTTCAGGGATGTGCTTACATTTACGATAGACCCGGCGGACGCTAAGGATTTCGATGATGCCATCTCATTCAGAAAGTTTGACAACGGCAATTATGAAGTCGGAGTCCATATCGCTGACGTGACTCATTATGTCCGCCCCGGAAGCGTGGTGGATGAGGAGGCGCGCAGCCGCGGCACTTCGGTATATCTTGTTGACAGGACAGTGCCGATGCTTCCGGAGAAGCTTTCCAACAAATTATGCTCTCTCAGACCTCACGAGGAGAAGCTGACTTTCTCTGCGGTCTTTGAGATCACCCCTCTCGGCCGTATCACAGGGCAATGGTTCGGCAGGACTGTAATCTGTTCGGACCACCGCTTCAGTTATGAAGAGGCTCAGGCTGTGATCGATGCCGGTGCCAAGGCTGTTCATGAAAATGTTCCTGCTCCGGTTCAGGAGGCTGTCCTGACCCTGCACGGTCTTGCTTCCAAGCTGCGCAAGAAGAGGTTCGCAAGCGGAGCCATAAGTTTCGAAAGGCCTGAAATGAAGGTGGTCGTGGATGAGAAGGGCCGTCCTGTGGATGTCTATCAGAAAGTAAGCAGGGAGGCAAACTGGCTGATAGAGGAATTCATGCTTCTTGCCAACCGCAGCGTGGCAGAATTTGTGGCTACAGGCTGCAAGGGAGTCGGCGACACCCCTGCAAAGGGAAGGAAGGCCGCAAAGACCTTCGTCTATCGTGTGCATGACGAGCCTAATCAGGAAAAGATAGAGAGTCTCCGCAACTTCGTCGGCAATTTCGGCTACAGGATGGGTCCTACAGGCAACGGAAAGGAGATATCTCGGGAACTCAACAGTCTTTTCGCTGCAGCGAAGGACACTCCTGAATACAATGCCATCGAACTTCTTTCGCTCAGGACGATGGCCAAGGCCCGCTACGACACTGAAAATCTCGGACATTACGGACTTGCATTCAGATATTATACACATTTCACTTCGCCTATACGACGCTATCCTGACATTATGGTCCACAGGCTTCTTGCAGAATACCTTGCAGGGGGCCCGTCGGCGAAACAGGAAGTCTATGACAAGATGTGCAAATATGCTTCAGAGCGCGAGATTGTCGCTGCAGAGGCCGAGCGTGCCAGCATAAAGTACAAGCTTGTCGAATTCATGCAGGACAAGGTCGGATATGTATTCGGAGGAAACATCTCTGGACTCACCGAATGGGGAATGTATGTCGAGGTCGAGCCTACGAAGATAGAAGGTATGGTACCTCTGAGGGATATCAGAAGCGATTTCTTCGAATTCGATGCAGAACGCTACAGACTTGTCGGCAAGCGTACGGGAATAGTCTATAATCTCGGAGATCCGGTAAGAATCCGTGTGAAGAAGACCAATCTTGAGCAGAAGCTTCTCGATTACGAACTTCTCGAGACCGGACTTGAGGACAGGGATTTTGACCGCATCGAATACGAGAGCGGTCGCGGAACTTCCTTCATAAAGGGTGAAGACGGTTCGTTCGACAACGTGACCGTCGGAATCAACAAGGCTGCCCGCAAGGAGAAGGTCCGCAAGGCCATCAAGGACTCGAAAAGAAGGAAGAAGAGCCGGAAATAAGCCACTACAAGACACTTTGAAAACCTCTACATTTCCTCTCTGTAACAGTATTTTAATAAATATTTAACAAAGGGGATAATTAATTGATATACAGGGTGTAATATGTGTTTATGGCGATGTTGCGGGTTAAAGAGTCATATGGTCAGTACTCCTCTACAAATTGCATTGGAGCGAAAAAAGAATATCTTTGCTTTAGATTTGTCAAAAGTAGAGTTTCAGAGCCATGTTCGGAAGAAAGAAAATCAACAAGCTGATAGAAGATATAGACAGATATTTTGATCTTATCGACCAGTCCGTGCTGGTATTCAAGGACGGTGTGAGGAACTATCTCTATTCCAACAACGATGACTTCAACGAGAATCTCAAGAAGATATCCTCTATAGAAAGTGAGATCGATGCCCTGAGAAGGGAAATCGAGAACGCGCTATATACTCAGACGGCTCTCGTCCGTTCCCGTGGCGACATCATGCGTCTTTTTGAGAAGACCAGGAATATCACCGACCTTCTTTATGACAGTCTTTTCCAGTTCGAGATTGAAACACCTTATATCCCGACGGAACTCAACACTGAGTTCATGAAGCTCACTGAATTCTCCGCCTTGGCCGTAGAGGCTGTAGTCCCTGCATCAAAGTCTTATTTCAAGGCTCCTGAGACTGTTCCCGACAAGATAAGCAGGACATATTTCTATGAAAAGGAGGCCGTGAGATATTCCCAGACCATCAAGAGGACAGTTTTCCACAACATGACATCCCTCAAGCTCAGCGAAAAGTTCCATCTTAGATATTTCGCTCTCCATATCGAGAATCTGTCAAAGGCGGCTGAGAATGTTGCCGATCAGCTCGCAGTCATGGCAATACGCAGGACGATGTAATGACGATAATCTGTCTCATATTGTTTCTTTGTGCAGCGGCTTTCTGGTTTCTTGCAAACGAGTATCCGGTGCTGTTCGGCATTTTCGTGCCGGCATGCGCTGTAAGGAGGCTGACTTTCAAGGTCATGGTGTCTGTGGCACTGGTGATTGCCATATTCTTAGGGGTGTTTTCCGATACCTTTACGGGGATAAGCAGCAGATATGATATGGATGTGCTTGATTGCAAGTCGTTTGTGATCATTGTTCTGTCTTCGCTCATCATATTGTCGCTTCTTAAGGTGCTGCAGATGAAAGGTTCTGCGGTCTATGCGTTTGTCGGAGCCTTCGAGGCATTCAGGATTGCTTCCGGAAACGGAGCAGACGCCCATTGGGTCTTATCCTTTCTTGTCGCCCCTCTGATGGCTTTTGCCATATCTTTAGTGTTAAGCCTGATCACGAGGAATACGCTTGCCAAGAGTCATATCCATCTTATCAGCCTTTCCTTCCATCTGCGCCATGTCGTCATTGCCTGTCTGATACTGACTGCATTGGCTCTGGGTTTCAACTGGGGAGGCTTTCTTGTTGCCGGGGCGACGCTCGCCATGTCAGCATCCTGCCCGTCCCTCATCGTGGCTGCCGTGACGGCTGTCGCGATTCTGATAATGTCTCCTTTCATGAGAAACATGAGCGACGAGAATGCCGGTGAGTATTCGGATTTTACGATATATACAGTGTTGTCTGTGGGATTTGCCACAGCATTGGTCCTTGTATTCTTCTCTTTTGATTCGGCCGCAGGCATCATAGGGCTCGATGCCGTGCCTCTGTCTGTCGGCTCTCTGGTATATGCCGGCATCGCAGGAGCCGAAATCGCGGGAAGGCACAGACTGGTGGAGTCGGAAAACCACTTGAAAGAAGTTTCGGCGATGATCCTGAGTCCGGCAGGCTCCATGTTGCTCACCTACCTTATATTATACCTTACGGGCAGAAGCGAGGACAGCCTTGTGGATTTCACGGTCTTGTCTGCATCTGTCATAATCCTGGCAGCGATGGTATTCGCCGGCTATGCCCGTCGTCAGCGCAGTCAGAAGGAGGCTACAGACAGGCTTGTCTATTCACAACAGCAGCAGATATATGAAAACAGCAGGGCTCTGAACGACATGCAGCTGAAGGTCGTCATCTCTGAGAACCAGGCCCTTCACAATGCTGTGGAGATGAAGCGTCAGGAAGTGATGAATGTTGCTCTCAGCATAATGGAGCAGAAGGAATATCTCGAGTCTCTCAATGATATAGTGAAGCAACTGGTCAAGGCGAGCGACGAAGAGGAGAGGACAGAACTCATCTCCCAACTCGGCTCGTCACTCAAGCAGAGGCTTTCATATGATAGGGATGTGGATACAGCCTATTTCTATGCCCAGGCCGAGTCCCTGCATGAGGACTTCAATGCGAAACTGTCGGAGAACTTCCCTGACCTTACCCAGCAGGAGAAACGTCTGGCGACCCTTCTCAGACTCGGTTTCTCGTCAAAATACATAGCGACCCTGATGAACATCACGGTCAAAAGCGTGGAAATAAGCCGTTACAGGCTGCGGCAGAAGCTCGGTCTGTCCAAAGGAGACAATCTTGTGAATTTCATTAAATCGATATAATCACTATTAACTCTAACAACAATGAAAAAGTTATTTTTACTTTCAGCTTTGACACTTTCGATGTCAATCGCTGCAGTCGCTCAGCAGACTGAGGCTGTGCAGACTGAGGTGAACCAGTATGGTCAGAAGGTGGACTCCTATCCTATCGAAGCTACAGTCCAGGACGGTATCCTTGTGTTCCAGAACAAGAACCAGAACTACAAGATGTGGTTCGATGTACGAGTACAGGGTGATGCAGCCGTTTTCTTCGGCTATGACAAGAACCTCACCCAGATTGGTAACGGCATGCTCATGCGCCGTACACGTTTCGCGGTAAAGGCTCAGCTCGACAAGAACTGGTATGGCGAGCTCGACACTGACTGGACCAGCGGTACTCCTGAGATCAAGGACGCATACATCGCCTTCACTGGCGTGAAGGGCCTCGAGATCAAGCTCGGTAACTTCAAGGAGAACTTTTCTATCCAGAGAAACACCACTTCACGCTACCTCCAGTTCATGGAGCGTCCTATGGTGAGCTATCTTGCTCCATCACGCCACATGGGTATCAACGTGAAGTACTCTATGCCGGCTCTTTGGGTGAGCGCAGGCGCTTTCGGTCCTGAGCTTGAGGGCGCGGAGACGCAGACATTCATCGAGGATGGAAACAAGGACTATGGTCTGAACTGCGGTATGTCTTATACAGGAAAGGTGGTTTACCGTCCGCTCCACAAGATGAAGAACGCTTCTCTCCACATTGGCGCAGCTGTTTCTTACAGAAATCCTAAGACTTCTTCTACAGACGGTTACAATGCAGTACGCTATAGCACACGTAATACTACTTCTATCAACCGCAAGAAGTTCCTTGACACTGATGCAATCAAGTATCTTGACCATGAACTTGCATGGACTGCAGAGCTTGCAGGTCACTGGAAGGGCCTCCGTTGGGAGGGTGCTTACATCGCACGTCTTCCTTATGTGGATGAGCAGAAGTATATCGATCAGAATGGCGAGGCTCCGAACTTCAAGCCGGCTTGGGGATGGTATGCTCAGGCTGGTTACCTCCTCTTCGGCGGAAGCCAGAACTATGATGCAGGCGGTGCAAAATATACCCGCGTGAATGCAGGCAAGGAGTGGGGTGACATCGAACTTTGCGCTCGTGTCGAGTATCTCAACCTCAACATGTCTAAGTACTGCATGGGTGGTTCGGCATATGCTTATTCGCTCGGTCTCAACTTCCATGTGACAAGAAACGTGAAGTTCGTGATCAACTGGCAGTATAATGACAACGACATCTACGCCAACGGAAAGGGTGAGCAGGACGGAACCGACAAGACTGCCAAGGGACCTTACAGAACCGGTTATGATGCATCAGGCAACGTGACTTACTATCCTGGCGACATCGCTCCTGACAGCAAGAGCAAAGGTATCGACTACCACATGCTTGCATGCCGTTTCCAGGTTGCATTCTAATAAACCAAATAAATATCAACCATTTTTAAATTCAAACAATCATGAAAAAGTTTTTTGTAATGGCAGCAATGGCTGCATTCGCACTCGTATCGTGTGATGATCCTATCAATGTTGACGGAAGCGGAGACAAGAACGACGGTAACGCTACCAAGGGTCTTGTACTCAACGAACTTTCAGGTGCTGACAAGTTCATCGAGCTCTACAACACTACTGACGCAGAGATTTCTCTTGAGGGTGTTTATCTCGTGAAGTATGACAGCACGAAGGACGGTGGAAAGAGCACTACATGGACAGGTGCTGCAGGCATGAAGATCGCTGCAAAGGGTTTTGTAGTTCTCGAGAGCTCAGACCTTGCGGACGAGGCTGAGGGTGGTGACCCTAACTATGCTTATGAGAGCAAGAATCACGTGTTCAAGGGTGGTCTTTCAGGCAAGAAGAACGTATTCATCGAGCTCTACAGCGCAAAGGATGAGAAGCTCAGCGAGTTCAAGAGAGGTGAAGAGGGTTCCGGCTGGAATCAGGTTTCAGGCTTCAACAACGACAAGAAGCACACATTCTCACGCGTACCGGACGGAACAGGTGACTGGGCTTACGCAGATCCTACCAAGGGCAAGGCAAACGGTGCAAAGGTTGCTGAAATCGAGCAGGCTCCTGAAATGTAATAACGGCTTATAGTATAAAAGGACTATGGCAGAATTGAAGATCGGCGAGATCTCGAAGCCACGCTTCGAGTTCCGCTCTTTCGGACAGTGCTTCTGCGAGGCACACAAGAGAATGGCTCGTCTTTCCGTTCCTGTACCTGAAAAGGTATGGGAGCGCGAAAGCGACGAGATCTACATCATCTCACGCAAGAACGACATCAACAACACCAAGATCCGCAACGGAAAGATGGACATCAAGACATATGTCCAGACAGTTGACGGCCTCGAGCAGTGGAACCCTCTCATGAAGGGCGAGTTCCCTATCTCACGCACAGTGCTCGAGAACGAGGTTTTCCCTGCATTCATGGTGGAGATGCCTGCTCTTGACAAGGA